>CAZZUU010000097.1:0-11799 GCA_964657275.1 uncultured Mucilaginibacter sp.
ATTCAGGTCGAAAAGCAGCGGTAAAAAATCTGCATAATCAATATCAGCGCTATGGGTGGAATCATGATCGCCGCCCGGGCATACATGCACCCCCAACCTTTTTTTCTCTTCTTCGCTAAAGCGGCCAAAAACCTGGTTGTTGATGCCGATAAAATGCTTCAAAACGCCGCCCGACGGATCAAGTTTAAGCGATAGCCTGCCTTCGGTAAAATCCATCTGAACTTTATAGGCTCCCTGTTCCAAACATTGCCTGATGTCTTTTTCGCATTCATTTAGCAGGTCTTTCATAAATTCAGCCTGCGGGTACCCTTCTATCCCGTTTGAAGGGTATAGCAAGCTTAGCGCCGAAGCCGAGATCACCGCCTGTTTAACGGGCTTTGTTGTTAATTTTTGCGCAGCCTTCAAATATTTTACGGCATAGTTGCCATACCTGAACGGGCCGCTTGTTAACAAAGGCAACTGCCGGGAATGGCCGTCCTCAAAATCGATATTCATGCCTCCGGAAGTTAAATTGGATAAACCCTCCAGCGGATAGGTAACGAAACTCGATTTGGATTGTTCGCCATCCGTTATTACCGGCGACCCGGTTTTTTCAAACTCGCTCAAGGTATCACTGGTGGCCAGGTCATAAAGGTATTTCAAATCGGCTCCGTTAACTGGAGCGGTAATGGCGGCTATCAACCCGGCTGGCCGGGGAATGCTTCCGATGGGTTCTGTAGGTATTTTCATAAGATTCCTGATTATTTATATGGATTAACTTAATTCTTAATTCCCAATTCATTATACTTCTGCTCCAAAAACCGGTAACCTGTTGTTTTATATTCAGGTGTGGATACCGTAAAATGATCACCCGGATAATACCCGAAAACGAAGCCTGCGTTTATCTTCGTCATCTCATCATCCAGCAAATGAACAGGGTAATTCAATAGAAAATTGTCCTGGTTACCAACAGATACCCTTATTTTCCCTTGTAGGTCGGGTTTTAGCTGCTGCCAGTTGGTTCTTACATACAACGAAATATCATAATTCTTCCAATGTTCAAAGGTAACCGGGTCTATCACACCCGTTGCATCATCAATAATATCGCGGGGTGTACCATCACTGTTGCGGGTGCTGAATACGAAATTGAACGAATGCATCTGTTCGCCGCGATATATCACATGTTCCATTGAGCACATATTTTTCATCGCTATCCACGGGAAACGACCGGCTATAGTACCGGCTAATCTTAGTGAGCTGTCTTTTGCGTAATACATGCTCTTATCATTATACAAATCGATCTGCTGAAAACTCCTGAAATCAACGGGATCTGGCGAACTCGACCAGCAGGCCGTGAATATTTTCGGATAGTGCGTTTGCAGCCACAGTACCGTCCATCCGCCGCTGCTATGCCCTGTTAGCAACCGGGCGGCGTTGGTGCGGTATGTTTTTTCGACCAAAGGAATAAGCTCTTGTGTAAGCGCGTCGCCCCAGGGGCCGTTATTATCACTGTTTGCGTAAACACAATGCCCACCCGCACAGTTGCCGTCAAGAAAAACCCTGATGCACGGCGTGGTATCGATGGGTGCACTTGGGTCAGGTCTTCCTGAATAAACGTGGTAGTCGCCGCCATATCCGGATATCCAGTAAAGCACCGGGAATTTTCGGGAAGGCTGATCATAGTATTCTTTCGGCAGCGAAACAACTGCATTAACGGAAGTTTGTCTTTTATAAAAAGCAGTCAGCAATGCCGATTGCGATTTTAATACTTTATTGTACTGTGTTTCAACAAAAGGCTGTTCTTTGTAAACCTCCTTACAGACAATATCGAAAGACTGGCTTGTATTTTTTGTAAGTTTTACCAATTCCGACTGATTGTACATATTACCGGGGCTGCTGCCTATAGCCCGGCCGCCGGCATTCCTGTCCCAAACAACCTGCGCATGATACGTGCCTCTTTCAATATCAGAAATTACAACCGGGTAAAATGTGGCGGCATCATTAAAAACTACTTTTTGGTTGGGCCGCACATTTTTTACCGTGATGGAAAAACACGGAAACAGGTCGACACCCACCATTTCATCTTTTGGGCTTTTTGATTCCTTGGAAAGATATAAAAGCACTTTTCCCGAAAAACTTTCCGCAGAAGCTTCATTTGTAAAACTTGCTGTAAACTCTTGCCCAAAAGCGGTTACGGTAGAGGCTGTTACAATGCAGAATAGAATGAGTTTTTTATAGCTGATCATAAAACTAAATTTTAATTTGATAAATTAATTATACCTGGTAGTGTTTGGATGAAAAGTACTCCATGAATGCCAGAACTCCTGGTACGATTGTACGGCGCTTAATTGCTCGCCCTTCATAGAACCATCTATACAAGCCCCGTCCATATTCCAGGTTGAATGCGTATTTACATCCGTAAATACCTCGTTGCTGCCTTTTTCAAAACGTAATTCAGTCCCCTTAACCACCCTGCTATACACGTGAAAT
This sequence comes from uncultured Mucilaginibacter sp., assembly GCA_964657275.1. GTDB lineage: Bacteria > Bacteroidota > Bacteroidia > Sphingobacteriales > Sphingobacteriaceae > Mucilaginibacter. The sequence goes on from CAZZUU010000097.1 coordinate 2,470, forward strand.
GATGCCTTATCTTTTTCAAGCGTAAGCAAAAGCGGTAAATTGGTTATGGAATCGTTGATGACGGTAGTTTTCACCAGAGCGTTCCAGTCGTAAGCTTTTGCTGTATGGTCATGTATTACACCAATCACCCATGATTTACGTTTCCATGAGGCGGAGTCCCTTTTTTCGATGCTGCTCTTGATCGTTCCTTTATCATAGTCTGCCAAATCTTTATAATCCTTTTTAAACAAGGTATCCGGCTGCATTACAGAGGAATTTGGGTATTCGCGGAGCCATGTTGCAAGTGTTAACTGCCTTGATGGTAATTCTCTTAAAAATGATCCTTTCAATGGCCCTGCTACTACTTTGCCCGTAGCTTGCTGCCACCAGCTTCCCGTTGCCGCATCTTCAAACATGGCATTGAAATGATCCATGCCCACTAACCTGAAAGACTCTTTCCTGCCTTTTACAAAAGGGCTAAAAACACGGCCTGTTCTGCATACAGTGCAGTAAGTGACCATTACAGGCATTTTGCCAACGGTATCCATTACCTGGTGATGGTAACCAATAATGCGGATAGGATAAGCTTTGGCTTCGCCATTGATGGCAACACCAATTACCAGTTCATTTCTTTTGGTGGTATCGTCAGATGCGGTAACAAACAGTTTTTGTTTAGGCTGGTAAAACATTCTATCCGCCTCGAAACGGTAGTTAAAAAAGAAGAAAATAACAGCATAAAGAATCAGTACAGACGATAAAGCTATTTTTGCGGGCTTTTCCCCTGTTTTAAAAACTTTTACTGATGGGTAAATGATCAATGCTAACGCCAGTATCCTTATCCACGCAATATTATTGCTTATCCAGTAGGCCAATGCGATGGTGTTTTTATGCTGGCTGCCGGGGAAAGGCATAATAAAATACACACGGAGTATTTCTGCCCCGAACAGCAGCATCAACCCGGTTATTAAAAGCAATCGTTTCATAGTATTAATTTACGTTTGAATAATGGCGTTAGCATTCTATTAATTGTTATTCGGTTACAGGTAAAGGGAATAATGTCCAAACATCATCTCCAGGTCTGTCGATAGGTAAAGTGCTTAAGAGGTTATACCGTCTTAAATCTACCCAGCGGTGGCCTTCAAAAAACAGCGAGAACCTTCTTTGATTAAGCATTTCGGTAATTAAAGCAGCCTGCGTAACCGCGCCGCTATAATTTGGCAGCCCGTGGCCGTTCCTGATAATGTTTATGGCATTAACCGCCGCAGGCAGGGTATTCAACTGGATGTTAGCCTCCGCATAAATCAGTATCAGCTCTTCATTTCTGATAATGCCAATTGGAGCTGTGCTTGATGTGTACAACCAAACATCCCTGTCGCTGCTAAGCCCGCTTAACGTTGCAGGCGTAGTACGGAGCGAGGTTTTATTGATCCTGTCGTCGCCCGGTTGTATATCTGTTTCAAAAGACGGATGCGCAACCCTTACTTCGCCATTTTGATTTTGAGGGATGAATACAGGGTTTAGCTGATCGCCGGAGCCTGTACTGAACACATGGTACACACCTGTATTAAAACTACCGTTCAAACTAAAAAATGATGCATTTAAATCATTAAGCGCTGTTTGCCAGTTGCTTTGGTAAACGCTTACTCTTGCAGCTATCGCCCTGTTAAATTGTGTTAACCCCGGAGCATCGCTAAAACCGGCAAACCCCGCAAGCTGGAAAGAAATTGTTGCGTTGCTAAAATCTGTTTTTGCTGAATCGAGCAATGCAGTTATTGCGGTTAATGCGTTTGGATAAGTAACAATTGGGCCAAGATTAGCAGGATCGGCAACGCTTATCCTAACCCCATTAGTATAGGTAAGGTTAAGGTTTAATAATAGCTGGTACGCCTTAATGGTCCGGGCAAAACCGATATAACCACTTTTTTGTGCGGAAGTGATATGCGTAGAGTTAGTGGCTGCCGCGATAAGCGTGTTACAGTTTTTTACTACCCTGTACCTTGCCACCCAGGGATTAGTGATGTAGAAATTGCTTCCGCCTAATGTAGAGTTGTTGGCGCCCAGCAGGTCTAAAACGTAACGGGGTTCAGAACCCGAGAAACGGTAGGTTTCTCTCCCGATGATACTCACATCGTCAAGGTAAAAATTAAGAGCGTTCCGCATGCCTGATTCTGTACCGCTCACCAGGTCATTTAATTCATTTTGCGTTGCGTTTGCTGATAACGCTTCGATTGTCGGATCGTTTAAATCGCCGTAATCTTTTTTACACGCCGTAAAAAGCATAAAAATGGCGAAAAACAGGATGAGATAAATTTTGATATTTCTTTTCATAACAATGACTTTTAAAATTAAAAACTTAATGAAACATGGAAGGCCGCCTGTTTACTTGATGGATACGGGTCAATATCTACACCTTGCGAAAAGCCTGTTCCAAAATTGGATACCTCCGGATCATAACCTCTGTATTTGGTTATGGTGATATAGTTATTAAGCGATGCGCCTATACTTATCGATTTTATATAGGAGACAGGCAATTTGTTGAATGTATAATACAAGCCAATTTCACGGAAGCGCAGGTAAGTGGAAGTTTCCACCGTCTGCTGGGCGCTTGTTCCAACCTGCATCAATTGGGTGACGCCATAAGGCGGCCCCGCTTTAGTTGGTTTATCAAAATCGACGCTCGTGCCGCCGAACACGTTTTGAAGTTCTGTTACGTCAACATTCTGACCTCCGGATTTCCAATGGATCAGGAAACGTAAACTTAATTTTTTAAAGAAAGTAACTTCGTTATAGGTATTCATCTGGAATCTTGGTTCAGAATTACCTAAAACGCCTACCCCTTGCCCGTTAAGCCCTACAATTTGTGTGGCCGATTTTCCCTGCTCTATCTGGTAGGTACCAAGCAATACCCCTCCAACTGAACCCAATTGCACAGGCTGAACATTGAGTTTGGTTACCTGCGAACGGTTTAGCCAAAAATTGACCGACGTATTCCATGTTACATTACGCGACTCAACCGGCCTGGCGTTCATGCCCAGTTCAACGCCCTTGTTAGTTAAATTACCGGCATTAACCCATTGCTGGGAAAACCCCGATGATGCAGGGGGCGTTGATTGCAATAGAAAATCAAAAATGTTTTTGTTATAGTAAGTTAACTCAAAACCAAGCCGGCCTTTAAGTAAACTAAAGTCGACACCTGTTTCAAACTCCGTTTGCCGCTCCGGTTTGATATCCGGATCACCGGCAAGGGTATTCACCAGTAATCCTGGCAGCCCTGCAATATTGGATACACCCAAGGCCGTAAATTTACTGCCATAAGCAGGCACATTATTAGCTTGCCCATAAGCTGCACGTAGTTTTATGCTTTCAAAAAGGCCTTCTTTTATTATGCCCATATCAGTAAGGTTCCAGGAGATACCGGCCTTTGGATATAAATAGAACTTCGACACGTCGCCGTTGTTGCTCGACCTGTCAAAACGCAGCCCGCCGGTTAATGTAATGGCATTAATTATACTTGCTTCTTCCTGTATAAAAATACCGCCATTAAGGTACTTGTTACGCAACTGCAAGGCACTTAATGCTGCTGCCTTGTCAACGTTTGATTGACCGGGAATGAGTTGGGTAGCAACATCCAGCAGGTTATTATAATCGCCGGTTTCCTGGGTATAACCCGCAGACGTTGTCAATGATAATTTGTCTGAAGGTGTAAACGTGTTTACCAACGAAAGAATAAAATTGGTATTTAAGTTTTTGGTAAAACCCTGGATAGATTCGCCTTTGTTGGTTGCTTCGAATTGTAATTCAGACGGGAACAAAACATTGGTTTGCAGGTTATAAAAATCAACCCCGCCCCGTCCGATAAATTTGGTAACGCTTTTGCTGCTGCCCTGCAATTTTATTTCGAGATTAGCGCCCGTTATAAACCTGTTTACCGATTCATTGTTTTGCATCAGCGCAATGGTTTGCAAAGGGTTAGATGCCGCAAAAGGGTTGTTGGGATAATTGCCGTTTGCATCTGGATGTAACTGTGCGAAATCGGGGGTTGACGATAAGGCTATACCTGTAGTTACCCCGGCGTTATCATTTCCAAATATACCCCTGTCGGCTGACGAATTTATATAATTGGTACTAAAACCTATCTTAATATTGTCGGTAACTTTATGATCAAGGTTCAGGCGGACGCTGGTATTGTTGTACCCCGTGCGATTTACAATACCACCCTCATCTTTTTGCGCTACTGAGAAATAAAAGCCTGTTTTTTCACTGCCCCCGTTCATGCTTAAAACCGTATTCCTGGTGGCAGGCGTGTGGTCATAAATTTCCTTTTCATAATCATAGATTTGCCCGCTTGCTTGCGCGGCACTAAATTGCTGACTAAAGGCAGGGTTGCCCAGGCTTGCCGCAGTTTGCGCGGTAAATTGCCGAACGCCCAATAGTTTTATGGGCCTTAAAAAACCGTCATCTTCCGATATAGTAATATTGGTTTTGCCGGCTTTGCCCCTTTTGGTGGTAATTACAATTACGCCGCCGGCTGCTTTTGAGCCATAGATAGCAGCAGCTGAGGCCCCCTTTAATATTTCGATGCTCTCAATATCCTCAGGCCTGATGTCCGCAATGCGGCTTGATGGGTTATCCTGATTAGAGGTAAAACCACCAGCCCCGGCTAAGGTAACGGCATTTAGGCCTCCTGAAGTAGCGGTGTTATCTAAATAAACCCCATCTATCACATACAACGGCTGCGTATTACCGTAAACCGAGGTTACTCCTCGCAATTTTACCGAAACACCACCGCCAGGTGCGCCTGAGTTGGCATTGATGTTGGCACCTGAAATTTTGCCATCAAGCGCGGCATCAAATGTTTGCGCCGGCGCAGTGCCGCTTAATTCTGTAGAGCCAATTTCTCCAACAGCATTTGCCAGGTTTTTACGTTTAATGGTTGTCGCTAATCCCGTTACGACCACCTCGTCAAGCCTTGAAACATCTTCGGCGAGCTTTACCTGCAAATTTGAGATTCCGGCAACGCTGATCGTTTGTGTTTTATAGCCTATGGCACTAATGATGATAACGCCGTTTTCAGGCACACTTAACGTAAACTTTCCGTTTACATCAGAAGCCACTATCTGCGAAGAGTTTTTCACAGCTACGGTTGCGCCCTGGACCGCAACATTATTACCCGCTGTAACAGCGCCGGTAATTGTTTTATTTTGCGCAAAAAGCGCAGCAGGGATCATGGTTATTAACAACCACGCTATAATAAAAAGTAATTTATTTCTCATCGTTTTGGTTTTGGTTTAAAAAAATTAATAATTACAGATGAAGTTTTTGGGTTATACTGTTTCTTCATCCTGGGGAACAGGTTGTTTGTTTGAAAAAATGTGATTCCCGTATCCTCTTTCAACGATCTGCTGCGCCCTTAGTGGGTAAGTCGAAAGATCGCTAGGAGTGTTGGAAGCAAGCCCGTCAACATACCGGTTAAACATGCAGAAGGCTGCGGCAATAAGCACGGTATCATGTATGTCCTTATCAGTCGCCCCTAGTTCCTTAGCTGCTTCTATTTGTTCGGTCGTCACAAACTTTCCTCCCTTTTGCACGCTTCCGGCAATGGATAACAGCGCTTTTAATTTATCCGAAATAGCTGCATGGGCAAAATCCGTTTTTACCTGATCTACAAGGTCATTATCACCGTTAAGATAGCAAACAGCAATAGCGCCATGCGATTGGTGACAATAAAAGCAATCGTTTAAATAAGAAACATAGGTGCCAATTAATTCCCTGTCGGACATGCTTAAACCTTCGTTTGAGCGCAACAACAAATTTGCCAGTTCGCCCATTGGCGTTGCTGTTTCGGGACTGAAAGCCATTAAAGACCTCATTCCCGGTAAGTTTTTATCTACGTTAATATGTGGCATATCTTTATATTTTTTTTAATAAATAATTTTCAATAGTGGTCACAACCATCGTTACCTGTTATAGGTGATCATTGCTTCATACCTCATTTCGTTGTACGGCTGCTCCTGCACAACAATAAAAAGCTTATCAAAGCAGTTTACCGCAGGGGCAATCAGAGACATTTAGATAAATGATCGTAAGGGCTTCCGTTAAATGCCGGCGGTTGTGTTTAATTAATTGACATTATTGCAGTCGGGCAATTGATATGTTGCCGGATGGATAAATGAACACACTGCGATGAACGAATAACGATCATAACAAATGGGATTCAGCTATGCCATTACTGCATACCGCGTAACCTGGTACAAAAATTTAACTAAGAAGAGTAGTTGTTGGCTTCTGGTGGCTCACCAAGATAATTTATGGATATATTATTGGTATTTAAGAAGTCATAATTGTTCCAAAAGTTCTTTTCTTCAGCCTGAACCAGTGCGTGGAATTTATTTATAGTATAAGTGTATTCAGTTTCGGCAATGCTCTTTTTTATTAATGGAATATGCTTTTTGTTTAGCGGAATATCGCTGACCTGCATCGCATAACCATTTTTTGCATTAACCAAACGCCCCTTTTCATGGTTGGGAATACATTTCAGGAACATGGTATCCCTGGTCAATTTAAGTTCTGCGAAAACATAAGTGGTGTCTTTCAATTTTACCTGTCCTGCTACAACTTCATATTCATTCCAGTCCTGCTGGGTCAGGTGTGCCGGTATCTTTATTTCTACCAGGTCGCCTGCCTTATAGCGGTTATGGTTTATCTGGTTGTTAAGTGAATTATCAGACTGGTAAATGAGATATTGAAACAGCAACGCATACCCGCCCAGGTTAAACAGGAGCAGGCCAAGCATGGTCGTTGCAATTAGTTTCTTCAATTTAGGTCTGATTGGAAGCAAAATTTAAAAGTATTACAAATAAATTAATTTCACAATATATTATTTCTGGTGGAAGGCATGTTAATTCCCCTGTTCCTTCTCGGACCGATAACACCGGGTTTTATTTTTGCTAAGATTTGCCATATCCAACATGGGCCATCCTTTCGCCCATTTCTATATAGGCCTCATTGGCAACAGGTGCCCAGGTGCCAAGTCCGTCTACGTAGCGGTTATACATGCAAAATGCTGCTGCAATAAGTACTGCGTCATGTATCTCGCTGTCTGTAGCACCCTGTTCACGGGCAGCCGCTATATCTTCATCGGTTACATTTTTGCCATTGCGCTGCACCTGGTGCGCAATATGAAGCAGTGTTTTCAGCTTTTCAGATATGGGGGTATTTGGGAACCCGGCCTTAATTTCATCAATTAAACCCAATCCGCTTTTTAGGTGGGCGGCCGCAGCAGCGGCATGAGAAGTATGACAAAAATGGCATTGGTTCCAATAAGATACTGATGCGGCGATGATTTCTCTATCACCACTGCTAAGACTGGATTGGCCCCTGAGCAATGTTTCCGCAAGGTCGAGCAATGGCCTGGCGGTTTCGGGGCGATAGTTTAACAAGCCTACAATTCCGGGCAGTTCTTCATTTAATAATTTAATATGTGCCATAATTTTTTGATTTAGGAAGTTTGTAATTCATCTTGTGCCTTATGCACCTTAACGGGCGGCGTCATATATCCTTCGCGTGCGCGTTGTTCACCCATTTTATCATACATCACAGCGTCGTCTGGCTGCCAGGTAGCAAGGCCGTCCACATAACGGTTATACATACAAAAAGCAGCGGCAATTAACACCGCATCGTGTATTTCAATATCAGTGGCCCCTTCTGCACGCGCATTTGCTACATCTTCGGCCGTAACATTCTTCCCGCCCGACTGTACTTTCGCCGCAATCTTTAAAAGAGCCTTAAGCTTTTGGCTTATCGGCGCGGTGTCCGGGTTGGCAAGCACTAGTTTTACTGTTTCAGCATCATTCCCAAGCTGATGCTGCGCAATAGCGCCGTGAATATTGCAGCAGTACTTACAGGTATTTAGCCTGGATACATAAGTTGCTATTAACTCACGCTCGCCAGCGCTTAGCGTGGGGTGAGGATTATGAAGCAGCGTTTGTACCAGGCTATTTAGCGGTAGCGCGGTTTCCGGGCGGTATATGAACAAACTTCTGATCCCGGGAAAATCATTCATTAAATTAATGTGTGGCATAATTTTTTACGTTTTAATTGTTCTCTAATTTGTTTATTAACGATAAACACTCGACTGATAGCCATCCAAAGCACGCTGCGGCGCCCTGTCGACATAAAACCGTCTGTCTGTCGGCGCCCAGGTTGCAAGGCCATCCACATAACGGTTAAACATGCAAAACGCAGCAGCTATCAAAACAGTATCGTGAATTTCGATATCGGTTGCGCCGGTTTCCCTGGCCGCTTTTATTTGAGAATCAGTAACCTGTTTACCTCCTGCCTGTACGCTTGCCGCGATACTCAGTAGCGCCTTCATTTTATCGGACAAATCCGACGTATCGAAGTTCTTCTTGATGCCATCGATTTGCTGTATATCGCATTGGAGGTAATGCCCTGCCAATGCACCATGTACGTTTTGGCAAAAGAAACAGTCGTTCAAATAGGACACATAAGTAGCTATCAGTTCACGCTCGCCACGCGTTAGTGTGTTGTCGTCATTTCTTAACAGCATTTCTGCCAATGCATTTAACGGTGCCTCCGTTTCAGGGCGATAAGCCATTAATCCCCTTATTCCCGGCAATTCGTTATTTAATTCTATGTGTGCCATAATCGCTGCTTTTAATGTTTTATGGATTGTACGCCTGCCTGTATATCTTTAATCAGCAATACAGCCGCCAGCCCGATGATAAATACAAATGAAAAAATAAACAGAGAATTGCTGTACCCGCCTAAAGTAGTCACCAGCACGCCCACAGATAATACGGCGGCACCGGTAAACAGGCGCCCGATATTAAAACAAAACCCCGTAGCGGAGGCGCGGATTCCAGTTGGAAATAACAGCGGGATATACAATGAAAGTATGCCCTGGCTGGCGCCAAAAAATAGCGCTAACACGGCAATTTCAACATAAATGATCCCCGAAAAGGAACTATTAGTTTTGAACAGGATAAATGATACCAATGAGCAAACCGCAAAACAGGCGATCAGTGATTTTCTTAACCCGATAATGTTTACCAGCCAGCCTGAGAAAAATCCTCCGGTTAAACCGCCCATACCCAAACACATCATACTCAGCCCGCGCTCCTTATGCGCATCGGTGGTTAACAGGCTTTGTATCCACGTAGGCATCCACGAAAATATGGCCCATAAGCCAATAAGCATGGTTCCGAATATAATCGAGCCGGTAACAAGCGCTTTAGTATTTCCGGCATCAAATAAACGATGCGCCGGTCTTTTGGGATCGGATTTGCCGGAGCGGTCACTAAGCCACAACGCTGATTCGTTTATCATCCA
>CAZZUU010000098.1:0-11731 GCA_964657275.1 uncultured Mucilaginibacter sp.
ATCATTTTGCAAACCCGCTGGAAGCAAAAATGGCCTGATGTAGTCTGCACCAATGAGCGCTACCGCAGCTACAGATGTAGTACTGCTGATCACAATTACCCAATTGACCATAAATGCTATTGCGGGATGGTAACAATAAGAGAAAACTTTATAAAATCCGCCTGTTGCCGGAAACCTGGCGCCAATCTCAGCAAAAGTTAAGGCACCGCATAAGGTAACAAGGCCGCCGAATATCCATGCCCCAAAAAACACCCATACGTTGCCTGCCTTTATAGCTACCTGCCCTGGGGTAGCAAATATCCCCATGCCAATCACCAGGCTGATAACGATCATAGTGAGATCGAAACGATTAAGACGGGGTTTAATGCTCACGTATTAATATTAGTGTTTTTCTGATAATATATATAAAATGCTTAATTTAACCGCTGATTAACCCAAAAGGTTAATTATTGATTAATAATATTATATTGCACAATAACAGAAAGTGTTTTGAAGCAAATTAAGTTAATATTAGTTACTATAGTAATTACGCTTTATTTTGTTCCCGCAAGGGCACAGGTAGCGCGTGCAGCAGTTGCACATTCTAAAACTCATACAGCTAGCCCCCAGCTTACGGAGTTTCTGCATTTAGTGGCAGAAGCCAACGTTTCATTTATTTTCCCAAAGGGGTTCAAAGAAATCAAAGCTGCCAATGATGAAGACTTTTCATTTGACTACGCAATGGAAATGCCTGGTAAAGACTTTGAAATATGGCTGCAGGTAAAATCGCAAAAAGAGAACTGGGCGAGTTACATCCGCACCCAAAATTCAACCACCGGCCGGTTGGCAAATCCCGATTCGCTGTATACCGAAATAGGTGCCGCGCAGGCAATTTCATTTACAGGCGATAAACAATATTTTGTTAGAAGCATCCCGCCAGACGTGTTGGCGAAATACAATGCCGATGCCGGTAAATCATACCTTTTGACGCTGCTCGATTTGCCCGAAACAAAGCATTATAAATATGCACTGCTTATCTCTCTTCAAAAAAACCACACCGGAACAATTTTAGCGGTTTGTTTCACTAACGAAAAAGGCCCTGAGTTTTATAAGAACATCAACAAGGCCAGCCAATGCTTAAAATTTAAGCCCTGACAGAATGTTGATAAGTTAGCACATTCAAATAATAACTTTTGCCCCCAACTATTATTTTTGCAGGTACATGTATTAGCAATTGGTCAGCACATCCCAATGACTAATGACTCAATGACCTAATTACTAAAAAAATGGCTGAACCTGTAGATTATAGTGATGATAGTATCCGGTCGTTAGACTGGAAAGAACATATCCGCCTTAGGCCCGGGATGTATATCGGTAAGCTGGGCGATGGTTCCGCTTACGACGACGGCGTGTACGTACTGCTAAAAGAGATCATTGACAACTCTATCGATGAATTTGTGATGGGTGCCGGCCGCACCATTGAGGTATCCATGAGTGATCATAAAGTTTCCGTCCGTGATTTCGGGCGCGGCATACCATTGGGAAAGGTGATCGATTGCGTATCCAAAATCAACACAGGTGGTAAATACGACAGCAAAGCCTTTCAAAAATCCGTTGGTTTAAATGGTGTGGGAACAAAGGCAGTTAACGCGCTTTCAAACTCTTTTACCGTACAATCTTATCGCGATGGCCGTACTAAATTGGCTGAATTTGAAAAAGGCGAACTGGTGCGCGACGAGCCGGAAAAAGAAACATCGCAACGCAATGGTACCGCGATAAACTTCATCCCGGATGATACCATTTTCAGGCATTACCGTTTTATACCCGAGTTTGTAGAGAGCATGATCTGGAACTATGTGTTTCTAAATTCGGGCCTTACTTTAAATTTTAACGGGCAAAAATATTTTTCAGAACGCGGCCTCTACGATTTGCTTGCCCGCAACACCGATGCCGAAACGCTTCGTTACCCTACAATTCATTTAAAAGGAGAAGATATTGAACTGGCCATGACGCACGGGCAGCAATATGGCGAAGAATATTACTCGTTCGTAAACGGGCAGCATACCACGCAGGGTGGTACACACCAGGCAGCTTTTCGCGAAGCCGTCGTGAAAACTATCCGTGAATTTTATAAAAAAGAGTTTGACGCATCAGATGTAAGGGCATCTATTGTTGCGGCTATTGCCATAAAAGTGCAGGAACCGGTTTTTGAATCGCAAACCAAAACAAAGTTGGGCTCGCAAAACATTGCGCCCGATGGCCCGTCGGTACGGGGTTTTATCAATGATTTTATAAAGAAGGAATTAGATAACTACCTGCATAAAAATCCTGCTACAGCGGATGCATTGCTGAAACGTATTATGCAGTCTGAAAGGGAGCGCAAGGATATTGCCGGCATTAAAAAGCTGGCCAATGAGCGCGCCAAAAAAGCATCGTTGCATAACCGCAAACTGCGCGATTGCAAAGTGCATTTTGATGAAAAACATGAACGTCACCAGGATACTACCCTGTTTATTACCGAGGGAGATTCGGCCAGCGGATCGATCACCAAATCGCGTGATGTAATGACCCAGGCTGTTTTTAGTCTTAAGGGAAAGCCGCTTAACTGTTTCGGTTTAACCAAAAAGGTAGTTTATGAAAACGAGGAATTCAATCTGTTACAGCATGCATTGAATATCGAGGATGGGCTTGATGAATTAAGGTACAACAACATCGTGATAGCTACCGATGCCGACGTAGACGGTATGCACATCCGCTTACTGTTAATGACCTTTTTCCTTCAATTTTTTCCAGACCTGGTTAAAGCAGGTCATGTGTTTATTTTACAGACTCCTTTGTTCAGGGTTCGTAATAAAAAGGAGACGGTGTACTGTTACAGCGATGAGGAAAGGCGAAATGCGATTGCAAGACTAGGTACAAAACCCGAGATAACCCGCTTTAAAGGACTGGGTGAAATTTCTCCCGATGAGTTTGGCCTGTTTATTGGCAAAGATATCCGGCTTGACCCTGTTATACTGAAAGACGCCAACATTAAGGGTATTCTCGAATACTTTATGGGCAAAAATACCCCTGCCAGGCAAATCCATATCATTAATAATCTTCGCGTTGAAAAGGACGATGAAAGCATTAACCCTTTAATAGCTGAAGACGTTGATAGCGTTAGTTTGCCGGTGGCTGTGTGAGTAAACGATCCAAAAAATGGTTACCTTGTTATCTTTCATTAAAAAAGAAATAATATAACCAATCAAAGCACCCTCTCCTTTGGAGAGGGCAGGGTGAGGCCATGACAAACCACGAAATAAAAATAACCTTCAAAGAATACAATACTTTACAGGAACTGCCCCAACCCGAACACGCCCTGTGCCTCGAAGCTGTTAAGGGAATGGCCAATTCCCATTCTCCTTATTCAAAATTCAGGGTTGGGGCTGCGTTGCGGCTACAAAGCGGCAAAATTATTTACGGCTGTAACCAGGAAAATGTAGCTTATCCCTCCGGCCTATGCGCCGAGCGCGTGGCACTGTTCCATTGGGGTGCCAACCATCCGGACGATCCGATCGAGGCAATGGCAGTAACTGCACATACAGACGAATTTGAAATTTTAAAACCCATTGTCTCTTGCGGTTCGTGCTTGCAGGTATTGGCGGAATGCGAAAAAATGCAAGGCAAGCCCGTTGAAGTTATTTTGTTTTGTAACAGCGGCCCGGTTTGGGTAATGGCTGGCGTTGAAAGCTTTTTGCCATTTTTATTTGTTGAGAACAGGCTGGGGAAAGGGGTGAAAGGCTTTGTTTAGCGAAACGCAGAAAGCGTAAAACGAAAGGCACTTTTAAGCTAAAACAGGTAAGGTTAAAGGTCTTCGTTATTACTGTTGATGATATTGTGAGGTAGCGGATTGAAATGATTATTATATTTGTATTTTTCAAGACGAGCAGTTTAATAATCCAAATAGGAAAGGCAATGATCTCATTAAATCCTTACTTAGTTTATAATGGTAAGTGTGAAGAAGCATTCAATTTTTACAAAAATATCTTTAGTAATGCGGAATTGCATATTACACGTTATAAGGACGCACCTGAGGAAGCGAAGAAGTTTTTTCCGAATGCGCCGAATGAAAGCGTTGTTCACGCTACTTTAAAAATCAATGAAAACACGGTTATAATGGGAAATGATAATGCTGAATCATCACCGCAATTGATAAAGCCGTTTTCGAATGACTTTTACTTGTACTTTGTAACAGATAATCCAAAAGAAGCTATTCGAATTTTCAACGAGCTGTCGATTGCGGGTAAAATTATATTGCCCATTGCCCAAACTTTCTGGAGCCCATTGTATGGAGTACTAATCGATAGATTTGGGATTCACTGGAAACTTACCTCTCATCAAAGTGATGAAGATTAAGAATATCAATTCTAATTGTTATAACTGGTAACTAACTACCTAAATTATTTTTTTTAAGACTTAAACACTACCCAGTATTGATTTAATACATAATCATGAAATTAAAATTATTAGCGCTGTTCTTTTTAACGCTTGGGATTGGTAAAGGCGTTTATGCGCAAAAAGATTTCCCGTTTGCAAACGAGATCAGGGAATTTAAACGCCAGGACAGTGTGAAATTTCCACCGCAGAACGGCATCTTGTTTATTGGCAGCTCATCTATCCGTTTTTGGACAGACCTGGAGCAGCGCTTTGCCGGGAAACCAATTATTAGACGGGGCGTTGGCGGCTCTGAGTTATGGCAATTGGTAGATTATTACACACCCTACATCCTGTTTCCTTATCACCCGCGTAAGATATTCATCTATGCTGGCGAAAATGATATTGCGGGAGGGAAAAGCGGCAAATTTGTCTTTGCTGAGTTTCAGAAATTATTTGATATGATCAAAAAGGGGTTACCGGATGCATCGGTGTACTACATGTCTATAAAGCCAAGTCCAAGCCGCACCAAATTTAAAGGTGAAATGGACCAGGCAAATGAACTGATCAAGAACTACCTGGCTAATAAACCTAATTGCACTTTTATTGATCTGAGTACGGTTATTTTAAAACCCAACTCTTCCGCTCCTGATTCATCGCTATTTAAACCCGATTACCTGCATCTTAACAGTAAAGGCTACGATAAATGGCAGCAGGTTTTGGAGCCATACGTGAATTAAACAGTAAAAGGCGAAAGGTAGCATTAGCGCACCTTTCGCCTTTTACTTTGGTGGTTCACCTCTCAATTTAGCTAAACACGCTATACACCTTGGTGATCTTCCATCCGTCGCCGGTATCAGATACGGTAACCAGGTTGCTGCGCACAAAACCGTTGAACTTCATATCTACCTTTACAACCTCCACGTTATCATGATTTTCGATAACAGTTGTGGTTGTTGTACAAGGCTGCTCAATATTTTTGTTGGATTCAAAATAGTCAAGCATCTCTTTCCTGCTGAAACTTAGTACGGTATTCCCACGCAGCATACTAAAGTCGACAGACTCATCCAATACTTTGTTTAATCCGTCCAATTTGCCATGTGCCATAGCATTTACATAAGTATCAATAGCGTAATCCCTTGTTAACTGTTTTTGTTTGTCGGGTTTAGTGCCTGCATTTGCAACTGTGCAAACTGCCAGGAAGGCGAGGCCCATGATAAGTGATTTTAAAGTTTTCATAATAATGTTATTTAAGTTTTATGCCCTATAGGACAACCTGTGTAGCGACTTAGTTACAAGCGATTTTTTATTTATAGGACATTTAACAGATTTTAACAAATTTTAACATTTCAATACTTCATTGAGCCGCTTATGATAAAACAGGTTATTTTTGAAAACCATGATTGAGTTCAACACCACCATTTTACAATTTGCAGAGCAGGGCGAAAAAACCGGATGGTCGTACATCGAAATTCCTGCCGACGTTGCGCAGCAGCTAAAACCCGGCAATAAAAAATCTTTCCGGGTAAGGGGCATGCTGGATGGATTTGCGGTTAGTGGCCTGGCACTAATGCCCATGGGCAACGGGAATTTTATTATGGCGCTCAAGGCGGATATCAGGAAAATGATCCATAAAAATAAAGGGGCAATGCTACGGGTAACAATGGAAGAGGATATCGATTTTAAGATCGAAATGCCCGACGACCTTGCAGCCTGTTTCGAGTTTGAACCTGTTGCATTTGATTTCTTTAACACACTGGCAAAATCGCACCGTAATTACTTTATCAAGTGGATAAACAGCGCTAAAACCGACGAAACACGCTCAAAGCGAATCATCAATACCGTTAACGCCATGCTCCGCAAGTGGGATTATGGCCGGATGATAAGGGAGATGAGGCGGGAGTGATGTGCAGATGTGCGAGTGTGCAAATGTGAAAATGTTGAAAATATAAAATGTGTTTAAAATTCAGCACTTTCAAAATCCTCGCATCTGCTCATTATAATTATATTTACCCATCGAATTTTTTTAGCGAATAATGAGTGAAGATTTAGAACCTGGAGAGATATCTGCAAATACCGAAGACAACAAATTACATAATATCACCTCACTCGACGGCCTGTACGAAAACTGGTTCCTGGACTATGCTTCCTATGTGATCCTCGACCGCGCCGTTCCGCACATTAACGACGGCCTAAAGCCTGTACAACGCCGTATACTGCACTCGCTGAAAGAGATGGACGACGGGCGCTTTAACAAAGCAGCCAACGTTATTGGTAACACCATGAAGTATCATCCGCATGGGGATGCTTCTATTGGTGATGCTATGGTACAGATCGGCCAGAAAAACCTGCTGATTGACTGCCAGGGGAACTGGGGTGACCCAGTTACTGGTGACTCCGCCGCTGCGCCGAGGTACATTGAAGCGCGGCTTTCAAAATTTGCACTGGATGTTGTTTTTAATCCCGATACCACCGATTGGCAAGCCAGTTATGACGGCCGTAACCGTGAACCGATAACGCTCCCTGTTAAATTCCCATTATTGCTCGCACAAGGCGCCGAAGGAATTGCGGTGGGTTTAGCCACGAAAATATTGCCACACAATTTTGTTGAATTAATCAACGCTTCAATAGCGGTGCTAAAAGGTATTACCCCAAACCTAATGCCCGATTTCCCAACCGGCGGTATGGCTGATGCCTCGGCATATAACGACGGTCAGCGCGGTGGCAGGGTAAGAGTTCGCGCAAAGATCGTGGAGCGTGATAAAAAGACATTGGCCATTACTGAAATTCCGTTCAGCACCACCACAGGGGGATTAATGGAAAGCATTGTTGCTGCCAACGAAAAAGGCAAGATCAAGATCAAAAAGATCGAAGATAATACGGCCAGTACCGTTGAAATAATGGTGCATTTAGCGCCCGGCATTTCGCCTGATGTAACTATCGACGCATTGTATGCCTTTACGGATTGCGAAGTTTCCATATCGCCAAATACCTGCGTAATACAAGCCGACAAGCCGCGATTTATGAGTGTAAATGACATGCTTACCGAAAGCACGCACTACACCCGCAAACTGCTTAAAATGGAACTGGAAATAAGGCTGCAGGAATTGATGGAGAAGATATTTTTCAGCTCGTTACTGAAAATATTTATCCAGGAAGGGATGTACAAACACCCGGACTATGAAACCTCGGTCAATTTTGAAATGGTGCTGGTGGTTTTGAATCGTTTATTCGAACCGTTTTTTCCGCAGTTTTACCGCGAAATCGTAGCCGAAGACTATAAAAAGCTTATTGATAAACCGATGAGCAGCATTACCCGTTTCGATGTTAAGAAAACGGACGAGCAGATAAAGGCATTGGAAGGCGAGATAAAGGAAGTAAAACACCATTTAAAACACCTCACCGATTATACCATTGCCTGGTTCCAAAAACTGAACGACAAATACGGCAAGGGCCGCGAGCGAAAAACCGAGCTGCGCACTTTCGACCGTGTGGAAGCTGCGCAAGTGGCATTGGCCAACGTTAAATTATACGTTAACCGCGATGACGGCTTTATCGGGTCGGGTTTAAAGAAGGACGAATTTGTTTGCGATTGCTCGGATATCGACGAGATCATTGTTTTCAGGGCCGATGGAAAATGCATCATCACTAAAGTGCAGGATAAGGTTTTTGTAGGTAAGGAGATCATACATGCCGCCGTATTCAAAAAGAACGACGAGCGTACAGTGTATAACATGGTTTATAAAGACGGACAAAGCGGCATCAGCTATATTAAGCGATTTTCGGTAGTAGGCGTTACCCGCGACAAGGAATACGACCTGACTAAGGGTACAAAAGGTTCCAGGGTGCTTTATTTCACTGCCAATCCCAACGGCGAGGCCGAGATTATCAACGTACAGTTAAAACCGCACAGCAAGCTCAAAAAGCTACAGTTCGACGAAGATTTTGCCATTCTGGCCATCAAAGGCCGTAATTCAATGGGGAATATCATTACCAAATACCCGGTTAAAAAAATCGTGCTGAAAAGCAAAGGTGTTTCCACGCTTGCCGGCAGGAAGATATGGTATGATGATATTTTAAAACGCCTGAATGCAGACGGTCGCGGCAAGTATTTAGGCGAGTTTGATGGTGATGACAGGATACTGACCATATTAAGCAACGGCATCTACGAATTGACCAGCTTTGACCTGAACAACCATTTTGATGATAAAATGATCGTCATCGAAAAATATAACCCGGCTAAAGTTTATTCGGCTGTTCATATCGACGGCAAGTCGAAAAACTACATGGTAAAACGCTTTGTGTTTGAGAACACCGCTATCGGTAAACAAACCAGCATCATCAGCGATGAAAACGGCTCTAAGCTTGTACTGATTTCGGGATCAAAACAGCCTGTTGTAAAAGTAGACCAGCTAAAAGGCAAAGAACAAATGCCCGAGGAAATTGAAATTAACCTTGCGGAAGTTATTGATGTGAAAGGCATGAAGGCAATGGGTAACCGCCTTTCGCAGCAACTGGTAAAAAAAGTGGAACTGCTGCCGGAAATTGTAAACGAGGAAGAACCACAACCAGATAACGAGGCCGAAGAATCAGCAGATATATCTATAGATTCTCCCCAACCGGAAGAACCGCCGGTTGCTGTCACCAAACAACCGGAGACGAAGCAAGAAAAAACACTATTAGAAGAGCCCGCGGAAGAACCGGTGAAATCATCAGAGGAATCATCAGAAAAATCGGTGGAATCAATTCCCAAATCGGTGGAATCAACCTCCAAAAAGATAGATTTTGAAATCACCAATTCCAATGATATCGAAATCGACGACAAAGGTCAATTAGGCTTGTTCTGAGGTTTTTTCTTAAAAATGGTGCCGGGGTTAAAACATTAATAGGTTAACGTATCTTTAATGGTTAATTACCCCCGGCACTTTATCATGGCAGAAGACAAAAAACCCGTTAAATCTAAAGAATTATCATTTACCAATAAAGTATGGCAAACGGTAGCTATAGTGGCGCTGCTTGTGGTAGGAATACTGATCATAAGAGTCGCTTTTAATGTGTTATTAATGGTGCTGGCCGGGTCGCTAATCGCTGTTTATTTTCATGGATTAGGCGATGCCATCCAAAAGAAAATAAAGATGAGCCGCAGGCTGGCCATGACGATTTCTATCGCCGGTTCCGTAATACTATTGGGGTTATTGCTGTGGTTTATGGGCTCAAAAATACAAACCCAGGTAACGGAGCTCAGCGACAAACTGCCTCACACTATTAGTACCGCCAAGGCAAAGCTTGCAGAAACACCTGTGGGCAAAAAAATATTGGAGTACTCTTCCGGCGATAATTCGCAAAAATTAATGACCACCATCCAGTCATTCTTCAGCACCAGCTTTGGGGTGTTGGGCGATTTATACATCATTATGTTTCTTGGCATTTTTTTTACAGCGAGTCCGTCCCTTTATAAAAACGGCATATTGTTGCTTTTCCCGAAGAACAAAGAACCCATCGCCAGCCATATCATGAACCGCATCAGCCTGTCGTTAAAAGGATGGCTCAAGGGGATGATGTTATCCATGTTACTGATAACCATTTTAATTGTGGTCGGGCTAACCATTATAGGCATCCCGGTCACTATGGTGTTGGGTCTTATCACCGGGATATTAGAGATTGTACCAAATTTCGGCCCATTGATCGCTATGATACCCGGCGTATTGCTGGCGCTTACAGTAGGTACCAGTACGGCTATTATTGTGGCACTGCTGTATATTGTGTCACAAACAATTGTAGCTAATATAGTAACGCCGTTAATTCAAAAAAAGATGATCAACCTGCCGCCGGCATTAACCTTAGCAAGCCAGTTAATTATGGGAACATTATCCGGAGCCTTAGGTATTATTCTGGCCGTTCCGCTGCTGGCGATCCTGGTGATTTTGATCGATGAGTTATATGTAAAAAAGATGAATGGTATCTCGAACGAAGATGCAATACTCGACAAAGCCTGATTACTGCCCTTTTGTTTTCCAGTACATGTAAACTATACCGCCAACAACCATAATAGCCAAGATAATAAGTCCGGTTGCCCCCTTTCGTTTATCCTGCCGCATCAGCCATATTAAAAATATCACCAGCGGTATTACAAAAACTATCCAGAAAATTAGTGATGGTATATTCATCTTATTAGTCCATGGTCTATGGTCCATAGACCATAGCCGATTGTTTATGTAAAATTATTTTCTTTCCCCAAAATAACTATGGACTATGGTCCATGGTCTATTGACTCACTCTACAAAGGCATCCGCGCAAGGGGCGTTACCCCCTGCCCCACGAATTCCCCTTTTAAAAATTTATAATACCCGGCTATCGCGATCATCGCTGCGTTATCGGTGCAATATTCCATTTTAGGGATAAAACAATTCCAGTTGTTTTTATCACACAGCTCTTTTAGGCCCTGCCGCAAACCTGTATTGGCGGATACGCCTCCTGCGAGTGCTATATCTTTAATACCATAAGCCTGCGCTGCCTTATTTAGCTTGTTTAGCAGGATGGTGGCTATTCGTTTTTCAACAGATGCACAAATATCGTTTAAATTTTGCTGTACAAAATCCGGATTAAGGGCTACATTATCCCTGATAAAATACAGGATAGCTGTTTTTAATCCGCTAAAGCTAAAATTCAGTCCGGGTATCTGCGGCTCCGGAAATTTATAAGCATCAGGGTTACCCAAACGCGCATATTTATCAATTAACGGGCCGCCCGGGTAAGGCAAACCTAAAATTTTACTGGTTTTATCCATCGCTTCGCCTGCCGCATCATCCAATGTCTGGCCTATTACTTCCATATCAAAATAATCTTTTACCAAAACTATCTGGGTATGTCCGCCAGAAACTGTTAAACACAAAAAGGGAAAAGACGGCTTGTTATCGCCAATAAAATGGGCCAGCACATGTGCCTGCATATGGTTTATATCAATAAGCGGGATGTTTTTGGCGAGGGCAAACGACTTGGCAAAAGACACACCTACGAGCAGCGACCCTAAAAGCCCGGGACCGCGTGTAAAAGCTACCGCATCAATATCATTTTTGTTTACTTTTGCGTTTGATAATGCAATGTGTACAGCGGGGACAATATTTTGCTGATGAACCCTTGAAGCAAGTTCAGGGACAACGCCTCCATAAGCTTCGTGTATAGTTTGATTAGCGATAATATTGCTTAATATTACTCCATCAACACATACGGCAGCAGAGGTTTCATCACACGAAGATTCGATTCCTAATATTACGGGCACGTTTTATAAAGTCAAAAACCAAAAGTTGAAGGTTAAAAAGGCTGCAACTATTGATTATAT
>CAZZUU010000099.1:0-11594 GCA_964657275.1 uncultured Mucilaginibacter sp.
GCCAGGCCGTTGAAACGTGCTATCCAAAAATACCTTGAAGATCCGATTGCCGAAGAAATATTAAAAGGCGAACTGACTGAAGGTGATGTAATGGAAGTTGATTTCGACAAGGAAACCGGTGAAGTAAAAATTATCGACAAAAATAAAGGTGAAAACAAAAAACCTGAAGAAGAAGAGCAGAAGTAATTTAACTGCTTAATAAAAAAAAGATGCCTCCTGAATTTCAGGGGGCATTTTATTTTTACTAATATTGGTTTTAACCATCATGTTTAAGTACATCAAACGTAAATTCAGCACCACCTCGAAGACGGGTTTTATTTTAAACAAAAGCCCCGAATCTGTATTTACAAAAGTAGCCGGTGTTGAAATCATTAACAGCAATATTGTGCTTGAAGGCAAATCGACGCTAACGATTCATGCTAATGCAAAATTAGAAGGTTATGATATCCATATTAAAAATGGCAGTTTAGAGATCGGATCATATTCCCAATTAATAAAGGGACACCAGGCATTGAACCCTATGATATCCATCAACAATGGAAAACTGGCTATCGGAGCCTACAACGTAATTAAGGCTGATATTAAGCTAAGATTTGGCGGCATTTGCACCATCGGAACCTACAATTGTATTAACGAGGAAACAGAAATCAGGTGTGATCAATCTGTTATAATCGGCGATTATAATATGATCTCATACCAATGTATGATTTACGACACCAATACCCATTGCAGCTATCCTCCCGCGATAAGAAGGGAGCGATCAAGAGCAGATTTTCCTTTTTTAGGTGTTGAAACAGAGAAACCAAATACAAAAGAAGTAATTATCGGTAATGATAATTGGATAGGCAAAAGAGCCGTTATTTTAAAAGGCTGCCGGTTTGGCAACGCGGTGACAGTTGGCACCAATGCGGTTGTTTCAAACCTGCAGGTCGACACTGGGTTGATCGTTGGCAATCCGGGTTACGTGGTTGAAAAAAAATGATTGCCTAAAAACCTATCGATTCAATTGGTTTCGCACCTACGGAGCGAAAATCCGCTTTTATTTTTTTTCTATCAATGTTTGATCCCGATGTGATCACATGTAGGTTATCGTTCGATTCCACGTCAGGAGTCAGACATCAATATGAATTGCCGATGTTTGATTCCGATGGGATCACGCCCGGCAATCGTTTTAAAAGACATTTAATTCTAACGGAATTGAATTAGCGCGCTTTTAAAAATATAAGAGAATAGCTTTTTATAACGAACAATGGCTCCATAGGAGTCAAATATTGGTTAAATTAAATGAATGGGTTTATTTTGCTCCGTAGGTGCAAAACCTAATCGCCCCGCCAAATTGGTTGGGTCCCTTATTTATCAGATCAAGACCTTTTCTCCACCTTATCGTAAAAACCACCAAACGAATTTACTTTAACAGCATCTTCCTTAAAAAAATCACCGGGGAAACCCAGTTGGATAGCGCTTACTTCGTCCAGCTTTTTCAAATGCTCATCACTTAAATTGACATCAATAGTTTTAAGATTTTCTTCTAATTGCTCTACTTTCGTGGCGCCCACAACGGGTATTGATGAAAATCCTTGCTGCGTGGTCCACTTCAACGCTACGTTGCCTGGGGATATTCCCAACTCATCCGCTATCGTTACCACCTCTTTTGTAATACTAATACTGCGGTCATTTAAACGATTGCTTTCGGGTTTTATTCGGCCATGCTCACCACGCAGGTATTTTCCGGTTAACGCCCCTCCGCCTAAAGGTGCCCATGGCGTAACCGTCATGCCGAAATGTTTAGCCATCGGGATCAACTCACGTTCCGGTGTGCGTGCCAGCAAACTGTATTCAACCTGCAGCGCAATAAACTGGTTCCAGCCAATCAGTTCAGCCATTGTATTTCCCTTTGCAACTACCCAAGCTGGTGTATCGCTAATGGCTGCATAATTTACTTTACCTTGCTTTATCAAATCATCTAACCCGCGCAGCACTTCGTCAATCGGCGTAATATCATCCCAAATATGAAGATATAGTACATCGATAAAGTCAGTTTTTAACCGTTTAAGACTTTCTTCAACGCTTCGCATCATATTTTTCCGGTTGTTACCGGATGCATTGGGATTGGTTAGATTATCCTTCAACGTATATTTGGTTGCCAGCACAAAATAATCACGGTCGTGATTAGCTACATATTCACCTATTATTTTTTCACTGGTGCCCAGTTTGTACATGTTTGCGGTATCAATAAAATTCCCGCCTGCGTTGGCAAAAGTCTCTATAATGGCAAAACTGGTTTCTTTATCAGCACCCCAGCCAGCTTCTGTACCAAATCCCATAGTGCCGAGGCAAAGTTCTGATACTTTGAGGCCAGAGCGGCCAAGTAATTTGTATTTCATGTAGCTGTTTTTTAAAGTATAAAGCAGAAAGCTTGTTTTAGCTTTGCACAATTTATGCGAAATTATCTGTTTTAAGTAGCGTAATTGAAACAATATTGGCAGGCGCTTGTAATTATTTTAGTAAATATTATTGCCATGAAAATTTTAAACATTCATAAAACCATAACCAGCGGGCAACTTTTGCAATTATTACAAGAAAAACTAAACCCGCTTTTCAAAGAACAAAAACAAGAAGTTATCAATTTTATAACGGAAGATAAAAACGGCGTTGTTGAAATTTCCCAGCCAGCTATTTACGAGGGCTTTTTATTCAGGATTGAAATAAAGGGGGAGGAGTTATTCATTACACGATCAGAACATTATGTGGATGATGTAAATTCGCTTACCCTCGAATCAATATTAAATGATTTGTTTTCCCAACTGGCAGAAGACGGCGAAGTTACTTTGGTTTTGGAAGGATAACATCTTCGCCTAATGAGCCTAGACGGAATTTGTGACCGGATATTAATTTGAAAGTGTTGCTTTTAACTTAATCAACCACTTACACAATAAACTTGATCAACAAACCTATCCGTTTATCCAGCTAAACTTATAATCCAACATTGGATTTTTCATTCTTTCGGCAACACGCAATAAACGATCAGGCAGGTTCATAATATAATCACGAGCCTTTTCGCCGGTTTCACTCAAGTCAACTGCGCTGGCAATATGCCAGTCTTCAATTAATTCCTTCAGGATGTCGACATAGTCAATAGCTGTATAAATTCCCAACCGCTGCGCGGCGTCGGTAAAATGCCCAAAGGTCTGGCCTATTTTTAAACCTACTTCACGTAAAAAGTGTGCCGGCATAACAATTTTCTTACGCATCATATCCTCAAAAGCCAGCATAGCCTCGTTAGGATCAACCTCGAAAATCTTTTCGATAAAATATTTATATGCTTTGGCATGACGGGCTTCGTCGCCGGCAATTACACCACACATTTTTGACAATAGCGCATCGCCGTCCTTTTTTGCTTGTGAAGCCACACGGCGGTGAGAAACATTGGTAGCCAATTCCTGGAAAGAAGTATATATAAAATTGCGATAGGGATCTGTTCCGGTGCCGATGTCAAAGCCATCAGAAATAAGGTACTGGGTAGACACTTCCATCATGCGCATGTTAACGCGACCAGATAGGTAAAGATATTTATTCAGCAAGTCGCCGTGACGGTTTTCTTCGCCGGTCCAGTGCCTTGTCCATTTCATCCAGCCACCTTCTTCGTCCCTCGACACACCCTCAACCATGGTTAACCATGATTCATAGGTAGGCAGGGCCTCTTCGGTTATAGTATCGCCAATCAGTACCGCAATCAGGTCATAAGATAAGCCCTGGGCACTCTCCTGCAACTCTTTGATTTCACTAAAAAAGGTGCTGCGTGAAGAATCGGGCAAAAAATCCGAGGGCTGCCAAATGGTGTCAATGGGCTTCAAATATTCATACATCTTCTCCAGCATGAATACTTCAATATGCTTCATTACTTCCCGCCGCTTTTCTTCAAAAAATACCATAAGTGTGCATTAGTGGGCAAAGGTAGCGATTAATAACAATAAAATTGTATCCATTTTTGAGCGTTAAAGCGCTTTAGTTTTTTATGTATTTAGCTCATTTTTAACCGAATTTGGCCGAAAATCGGCCGCCCGGAAAATTCTGTGTAAAAACTGTGCATAAAAATGAGCTCTATGGTAACTTATTACCTGTTTAAACCCGTAGAAGTGCCCATGTTTAATAGCGTAATAGATTTTTGATAAATATATTTAAAGGGGTAACCCTGATTTGGTTAACCCCACCGAATGAGGTTATGCCGGACCGGTTAAGACCACATTACACAAAGGCACGTTATATAAGATAACCAAAATCCTGTAATAATTAAGTTTTGAAATGTGTATAAGGTGTTTAATGTGCATAAGATATTTGCCGGATTTTAATATTTTTCGTTTACTTTATACGAATTAAATTTATTGATAGCTAAAAATATTATCGTAATTTAATAAGACAGGAATGTTTGTTCAAATAACCAAAGAAGAATTTTACAAAGAGATCTCAAAAAAAGCCTGGTATCAGACTAATAACATCATCTGGACGGTAATATTTATATTTCCCCTGTTTAGTATTATTGATTTCATATTTGCTAACCCGGTGTGGCTTCAATTCTTTATAGTCCGTATTATCATCGATTTGCTGATACTTGCCTTATACAGCTATTTTCAGCATAAACAGTACAATTATCGCACTTTACTCCATATTTCATTTTTTTTACTTTCGGTTACATCAGCTATTTTGTGCAACATCGTTGATCTTGCCCAAATGAGCATTTATTACCTGCTTTTTTCGGCAATTATCTTGTTTTTCAACCTGCAGGCTTTTTGGGAACCCATAAATTCAGTTATTCAAACACTTATTGCGCTGTTATTGCTGGCTATATTTTTTAACCTGTTAAGCCAGTACACATTGGATATGGTTATCAGCAACGGCGGCCAGTTTCTTTTTGTGGTGGCCTTTATATCCTGTTTGGTGCCTAGCGCACGCTACAAAATTATCCAGCGCGATGTACGTTCTCAACTACTGATTGAAAAATCAAACGAGCAGCTCAAAGGCCAAAATCATGATATCGCCGAGAAAAACAATATCATCGACGCGCAATACGAAGAGCTCCGCAAGCTTGATAATCAAAAGAACAGCTTTATTAATATTGCCGGCCACGATCTTAAAAACCTGGTTGGTTCAATTGTTATGAGCAATAACCTGTTAAAGGATGAAGAGTATCGTTTGAGCGCCGATCAAAAGGAGTTTGTAGGCTATATTTCAGAAGCATCTGAAAAAATGCAATACCTGTTGAATAAGCTGATGGACGTGAAAGAGATAGAATCGCAGGAAATGAAATTTAACCTGGAAGTCTTTGATATCAATGCCGAAGTTACCCACGTTTACAGGGGACTACTGGAAACAGCTCAGATGAAAAACATTCACCTGATTGACAATATTTTAAAGTTGCCTTTAAATGTTAATCTCGACCGTGTATTTGTGGGCCAGGTATTGCAAAATTTGCTTTCGAATTCTATTAAATTTTCGCAGACTAACAACAACATAAGGGTAGTAACCAGCTTACAACGTCAAAAATTTGTTTTTGAAATTATTGACGAAGGTATCCCCATCGGCCAGGACGAACTGGATATGATGTTTAACAAATTAAAAACATTAAGCGAAGCATCAGGCCATATCGAAAGCAGGCTGGGGCTGGGACTTTCTATAGCAAAACTAATGACACAAGAAATGGGGGGCGATCTATCGTACAAAAGCGATGATAACGGCAACTATTTTAGAGTGGAATTTTACGTAATAAATTAATATCGACAACCAATGAATAAATTATTCACCTTATTAGCCCTTGTATTTCTTTTAAGCAATGCATCATTGGCCCAAACGCAATCCATTGAAACATTTAAATCACTTGGACATGACGACGACGCCATCTATGGAATGAGCGGCGCAAGCTCATTTTATATTAAAACATCGCCGCTTACGCAAATGACCGGCAGTAAGCTGGTTCTATATATCGAGCCGTCACAGGCTTTGATAAAAGAGCATTCGTTTATCAATATTATATTGAATGACAAGCCTGTTTATAGTGCCCGCCTTACAAAAGACTCTGTTCAAAAAATAAGCATCAACCTGAGCAATGAAGATCTATCTCCGGATAAATTTTTAAAAATACAGGTTAAAACCTTGCTGACCATTACTGACGATATATGCCGCGACCTGGATAACCCTGCTATGTGGCTTAAAGTGAAAGATTACTCATACCTGTCGTTAATTAACAATGCAAAAAACCTCATCAACAACGTAAACATCAGCAATTGCTTTGATTCAAAAAGAGCGATTGTTTATCCTGCAGATCCAACACTGCATGACCTAAAAGCGGTAGCCTGGGCATATTCACGGCTAAAAAAATCTTCAAATAAAAAAATATACATGTTTGAAGCCGGACAACTGCCTGATAGTATTAAAAACTACGTTATGGTAGGCGATTATTCAGTTTTACCCGAAGATAAACGTGCGCTTATAAAAGTTACACCGCAGTCGGGCGAAGGCTTATTTTACCTCGATAAATCATCGGCCACAGTAACCGATACAGTAACCGAAATGGTTATGGAAAAAGGTGTACTTGTACCTCACCGCACTGTTGCACAGGAAACCATCCCTACAGAAACATTATTTATTACCGGTGGTGACGATGCCGGATACGAAAAGGCGATTACCGCTTTAAGCAATATCAACATTATCAACTCAACCTTTGGTAACTACCTGCTCATAAATGTGGCCCAAAATACTTTCTTTAAAACCGTTGATGAGAACCGCTCGAAATTGTCATTAAAACAAGTTGGCGGAACAAGCGATTTCTTATCAGGAATTGGTTCGCTTAAAAATGCCTATTCGTTTAAGAACAGCGACTTTAGTTTTACGCCCAAAGAAATAGAAATTAGGTTCATTGGTAATTATAGCGGCTTAAGTGCCGGCGACCGTGGTTATTTTAACATATACCTTAACGGATTACTAATAAGCAGTGAAAAACTGGATGCATCGGGTAAATTAAATACATCGGTAACTATAAATCGCTATCAGCATCATAAATACAACACACTAGAATCAGAATTCAGGTTTTTTCCAACCAATGGTGTTTGTAAAAACAGCTTTATAAACTTTTTCGGAGAAGTAGATGTAGATAAATCATACCTTGAATCGAAAAACCCGTTCATTACAAGCGACCTGAGTTTTTATCAATATCCTGAAGCATTTAATACCGGTAACACCCGTATAGTGGTATCAAAAAATCGTGCTAAATACGCTGCAGCCGCAGTAGGCGAAATTATTTATGAACTAAACAACAATATCAATTCCAATAACTTCCCAGACTTTGTTTACTCGGATCAAATCCCTGCGGGCGATCTGAAAAAATACAACATCATCGCATTGCTGGATAAGGACGATCCGTTGATGAAGGAGTTTCCGGACGCACCAATCAAATTCAATCAAAACTTTAGGCTGTATAATACCGACAACAACAAAATAGTGTATTCGCTATCAGACACAGTATCTACAGGTTTGGCTCAGATATTTTATGGCCGAAGCAACAATGCAACATTAGTACTTACCGCTACCGGCTCGCAATTATCAGATGCATTTTTAGCGGCATCAAAGTCTATTACCGAACAGCTTTCAACCCTGTCAAGCAACGTTTGCGTAACCGATGTTAATTCAAATAAGTACCTGTTTAACATCAACAAATCATCGCATGATAATTTGGAATATGTAGACACCAAGAGCGCGCTCACTCATTTCTGGGAGACCTACAATTTGTACATATTGCTGGGTATACTGATATTAATCTTGCTGTCATTCCTGTATGTGCGCTCCAGGGTACAACGGTCACAGGAAATATATAATGACTAAACTTTGATTTTAAGATCAAATAATATAAATGAGTAGCCTTAGCCAATTAAAATGCTAAGACTGCTTATAAGTTGTTTTAACATTTTATTGAAACTAAACGAAATATGTCAATTCCTGAACTTTTGGTTAAAGATGGGTTTCTAACGCATGGGGATCGGGAAAAGATTAATAATTTTTCAGCCAGGTCGGGGTTATCTTTTATAAAAATCGCGCTCAATTTTGGTTACGTATCCCGTAAGAATTATGAGCGTTCGATGCTAAATGCCGATTACACCTTCCATGAGATCAGGGAGCTTCCATTTGATCCGGAAGTAACAGGAAAAACAGACCTAAAGTTTGCCGATCAGCACGTGGCCTTGCCGCTAAGAATTGAAAACAACCGTGTTATTACCGTGATGGCTGATCCTTCGGACGAGCTATTCCTTGATTTTATCAGGTTTACTTTTGATTTGGAGCCTGAGATAATCCTCGCATCTGACCTTGACGTTGTTTGGCTTAGCCATAAGCTCCTTGGCGACCCCTATGTAAAGTCTTCAGTTTTCGAGCTTTTAAATCGCGATCCCGCAAATTCAGCATTTATAACATTTTCGTCAGCCCAGCTGATATCGTTGTTCCTGCTGCTTGGTCTTGTTGCTATAGGGTTGGTTATTGATTTTAAAGACACCTCTATAGTCATCAATGTTATTGTAAGTATTTTCTTCCTGGTGGCCATCGTATTTAAGTTATTCCTGGCGCTGATGGGTTCTCGATTCGAATTGCACCAGGCCGTTACACGCGAGGACTTGAAGGAAATTATTGACAGCGAACTACCTATATACACCATCCTATTGCCGGTATATAAGGAGGATAAGTTGATTAAAAAACTAATCTGGAACTTGCAGGCACTTGATTATCCCCGCGAAAAACTGGATATTAAACTACTAATTGAAGAGGACGATGATAAAACGCTGAACGCAGTTCGCAACCTGGATTTCCCAGCTATTTTTGAAGTTATTGTGGTGCCTTTCCGCATGCCCAAAACAAAACCAAAGGCATGTAATTATGGGCTCCATTTTTCACGCGGAAAGTATTTGACCATTTATGATGCAGAGGATATCCCGGATACCGACCAATTGAAAAAAGTAGTGTCGATGTTTGGCAAACTTCCTTCCAACTATATATGTATACAAAGTGCACTAAACTATTATAACCGTAATGAAAACTTTTTAACCAGGATGTTTACCCTTGAGTATTCTTACTGGTTCGATTATATGTTGCCTGGCCTGGATACATTAGATATTCCAATTCCATTGGGAGGAACCAGTAATCACTTTAAGCTGGAAAACTTAGTTGAATTAGGCGCATGGGACCCTTTTAATGTAACCGAAGATGCCGACCTGGGTGTACGTGCCTACGCCAAAGGTTATAAAATAGCCGTTATTAACTCCACTACTTACGAAGAGGCGAACAACGAGCCTTTCAACTGGATACGTCAGCGATCAAGGTGGATAAAAGGATATATGCAAACTTACCTGGTACACATGCGTAACCCGGTAGCTTTATGGAAAAAGCTAGGATGGAAAGGTTTTTTGGGCTTTAGCTTTTTTATTGGCGCTACGCCGCTTACCTTTTTAGTTTATCCTTTTTTACTCGCTATATTTTTTAGTTATTTGATATTTGATCTGTCGTCCATTCGCTCCCTATTTCCGGATTGGGTGTTGTTTATGTCTATTTTTAATTTGATGGTAGGCAATTTGCTAATGATTTATATCAACATGATGGCCGTATTTAAACGGCGCTTTTATGAATTGATATTATTTGCAATTGCCAATCCCATTTACTGGCTGATGCATTCGGCAGCGGCTTTTATGGGCTTATACCAGTTAATTGTAAAGCCATTTTATTGGGAAAAGACCGATCATGGTTTAAGTAAAGTAACCAGCCCAACAAACGTTGTCAAATGAGAAACAATCAATCTAAATACCTTGTGGTCATCTCTATTTTTTTGGGGGCGTACTACCTTATTTCCGGTATTTATTTAAATCATTTGGGTTACTTTAGCCAGGAAGCTCTTTTTTATATCGAGAAGTCAAAGATCGTTTCTCACGGATTAGATAACAAACTGCGTGTAATGGGTTTAACAGCCCCTATATTACCCTTTTATTCCTCTTTCGTCTTTTCGCTTACCAATCTTTATGCGCCCATAATAGCTTCTGCGCTTTGCACTGCATTCCTTTTTTATTTAATGGCAAGCGCACTTTTGAAAAGACTGAATAACGACTTTTATCTCATCATCTTACTGGTAATTTTTGTTTTGCATCCGGGTATTTTGTATGCGGCTTGTTCGGGCAAATCGGTAGCTATGGTGCTGGTTTTCTTCTTCATGTTCTTTTTTAACCTGCTTAAATTTTACCGCTCAAATACTACTTTCCATGTATCCATCGCCAGCATCTGCCTGGTTATACTCATTTTCTGCGATTACAAATTTATCTGGCTATCGCTGTTCTTTATCCCGTTGGTATTATCTATCACTATACAAAGTTTAAACCTTAGTGAGAAGGAATCAATCTTCAGGTTGTTTATTAGTTTTAACAATCCCTCGTTGCGGCGCAAGCTCATTAACAAAACGTTTGCGTTATATATTATCATTTTCATTTTGCCGCTATCGTTTATCGTTTGCTATAAATTATTAAACCTAACACATGCCAACGATTTAAATTACTCTGTTGAAAGTCCCTATGCCACCTGGACGGTATTAGCCGACAAATTAAGTTTCGACCAGTTATCAACCAACCTGGTTTATCGGCTGCCCGAGGCGTCAATATTAATATCGGGTAAAATCATACTTTTTTGCCCGCTTATATTGGTAGCGCTCTATTTATTTAGAAACAGCACTTACCAACTGTTAACACTGTTAACACCATTTGGCTTTATCGAGTTTTTACACATCAAGTACGAGAAAGTATTTTTGCCCCAGGAGTATTACCTGATGTTTTTGATACTGGCGCTCTTATGTATACTCTATAAAGCCCAAACGCTAAAAAACCAACAAACGCTCCGTATCATCGTTGTGGTGCTTACGTTAGTACAGCTATACACCGGGTATTATTTTATGAAAACATCGGCCATTGGCGAGGAAGAGCATTTTATTACCCTGTTGCTTGATCGTACACCCGATCAACTGCAAAGCGAAAATCGCGATCTTGCAACTTATATCAACCATCTGCCCGATGATGCACATATACTGGTTGATGATGCTATCGCCTACCCCGTGGTTGCCTTCATTAATGATATCCATAAATTAACGCTCCCCTACCAGGGCGTATTTTTAACTGCTATAGAAACCCCGGATAAGTACGACAACTACATTCTGCTTGCGACCGAAAGCAATCAGACAACCGGCTTTACGCAGTTAAATGACCGCTACGTACCTGTTATCCAAAAAAACAATAGCGAGCTCCGCCTCCGCCGTGTATTTGAAACCAACGACTGGATTTTGTATAAGATTTTTGATAAGTAGGTATAGAGGCAAACGTAGTTGCTTCCGGAAGCTTTGACGATATTGATATTCAAATGACTGAAGAGACACCTCATCCATTGGCTAGAATGGTGACCATAAATAAGCCATTTTTCTGGGCCTTCTTAGCGTGTTGCATGTTTCTTTACACCTACAGTAAATTTACGATGCGTGTTAATAATGACGACATTACGGCTCATGTGCTATATAGCAATTTGGTATGTAT
>CAZZUU010000100.1:0-11593 GCA_964657275.1 uncultured Mucilaginibacter sp.
GAATGTAAGGCATGGAATATAGCCGGCTCGTTTATGGAGGATAGATTAATCACTTTGGCGTAACAACCGCCTTCGAAATTAAAAATACCTTTATGATCCCAGCCATGTTCATCATCGCCAATCAGCCTCCTGAAAGGATCTGATGAAAGCGTCGTTTTTCCGGTACCACTCAGCCCGAAAAACAGCAAGGTATTACCTTCTATGCTTTCATTGGCGCTGCAGTGCATGCTCAATACCTTATGATGAAGCGGGAGAATATAGTTGAGCACGGTAAAAACGCCTTTTTTTATCTCTCCTGTATAACCTGTTCCGCCAATAAGAATCGTTTTGTGGGTGAAGGAAACCACGGTAAAGTTGCTTTGCCGTGTGCCGTGGCTTTCGGGATCGGCTTTAAACCCGGGGGCTTGTATGATGGTCCATTCCGGTTCAAAGTTTTCCAGTTCTTCGTTTCGGGGTGCAATAAACATATTGGCAGCAAAGTGATTACCCCAGGGGTTTTCATTAATGATGCGCAGGTTTAAGCGGTAAGCGGGATCGGCGCAGGCATATGCCTCGCGTATCCATATCTCCGTTTTCTTATCGAGATAGTTTAGCATTTCGTTTTTCAGTAGTAAAAAGCTGGATTCCTCTATCGGATTGTTGAATTTATTCCAGTTAACGGCATCTTTAGTCAAAGTATCTTTAACAATAAATTTATCGTCAGGGCTGCGGCCCGTAAATTTGCCGGTACTGATAACAAGTGCCCCGGTGTCATTTAATGCCCCCTCCTTTCTTTGCAGGGCCTGTTCAACCAACTCCCCTACCGGTAACTGATAGTGGATTTTTGTTTTAAAGCAGATTTTCCTCATAAAGTTAACATTTGTGTTTCTCGTAATTTCTCTAACGCTTTGTTCCTGATTTGGCGGATGCTTTCGGAACTCATGCCGATAATACCGGCTATATCAACCGGGGACATTTCCCGTCCGCCGGTGATCCCGTAAGAAAGCTCAATAATTTTTCTTTCCCTTTCGGAAAGCTGGGAAAGCAAACTGCCGACCTCATTGTCGCAGGATGCTTTTATTAAATCATGGTCAGGGTCAGGAAAATCGCCGGTCAGGCGGTCCAGCAACGAAAATCCGTCGCCATCGCCGAGCGGCGTGTCTAATGATGAAGCCCATGGCGCGCAAAACAATGCCTCCTTTACCTGGTCTATGTTCATATCCAGGTATTCCGCTATTTGCTCATCGGTCGGCTCCCTCAACGTTTGCTGTTCCACCGCTGAAAGGGCTTTGTTAATCCTGGTAATCTCGCCAATCTTATTTACCGGCAGCCTTACTATCCTGGCATTTTCATTCACGGCGGCTATAATACTTTGCCGGATCCACCAAACAGCAAAGGAGATGAATTTAAACCCTTTTGTTTCATCGAAACGCCTGGCAGCCTTCATCAATCCGAGGTTACCTTCGTTAATAAGATCGCTCAACGGCAGGCCCCGGTACTGGTATTTTTTGGCGACAGACACAACAAAGCGCAAATTGGCTTTGGTCAATTTCTCTACAGCTGCCTGGTCGCCCTCCCTGATTTTTTGTGCGAGGATAACCTCCTCCTGCGCCGTTATCATTTCTTCCTTGCCAATCTCATTGAAATATAGTTCCACAGATTGGTTTTCCCGATTGGTGATCAGTTGGGTGATCTGTAAGTTTCTCATGGTTAATCGTGGTTTATAAAATCCGGATAGGCTTTCGGCAGTTTTTCTTTTTCGTGCAAGTTGATGCCTTTCATCATACTTAGCTTCTCCAGCATATCCTGTGTCATTCGTTTCAAGAGATAGGCTGGTTCCCATGCCCAGTCTTTTTGCGCGCGCGTGTCTTTGATACTGGCCGGCCAGCTATGGGCAATTGCCTGCCGGAAATCAGGTTCATAACTTATTTTAAAATTGGGGATATGCTTCCGTATCTCTTCCGCCAGGTCGCACGGTGCAAAACTCATCGCGGCGACATTATATGAAGTGCGTACGCTGATCTTTTCTTTCGGCGCGTTCATCAATTCCAGCGTTGCCCTAACGGCATCGGGCATATACATCATCGGCAGGCAAGTGTCTTCTTCAAGGAAACAGTTATAGTTGCCGGTTTCCAGTGCCTTATGGAAAATATCAACGGCATAATCTGTAGTACCTCCACCGGGCGCAGTGTGATAGGAAATCAAACCCGGGAAGCGCAGGCTCCGAACATCAACCCCAAATTTTTCAAAATAGTAGCTGCACCAGTATTCTCCTGCCCGTTTGCTTATCCCATAAACTGTATTCGGTTCAATGCGTGTTTCCTGCGGGCAATTATAGCGGGGTGAATCAGGCCCGAATACCGCGATGCTGCTCGGCCAGAAAACTTTATCCAATTTGAATTCCCTGGCAATTTCCAAAACGGATAACAGGCCCTGGACATTTAGCTTCCAGGCTTCGCCGGGACGTTGTTCAGCAGTGGCCGACAATAACGCTGCGAGTAAATAAACCTGCGTTACTTCCAGGTCATGGACTACCTGCCTTAATTTTCCAGTATCCAAAACATCCAGTTGGATACCGTTGAACAATGGTTTTGGAGCTACATCGGCAGCGATCACATTTTCGCGGCCGTATTCCTGCCGCAGGGCCATAGTGAGTTCAGTGCCGATCTGTCCTTCCGCTCCGATGACCAGGATGGTTTGTTTCTTCATTATTATTAATGTTTACATAGTAAAAGTCCATAGGGTATTTTTGGATTGATCCAGGTAGATTTTGGCGGAAGATTAATTCCTGCGTCGGCGGCATTGCAAAGCTGGGCAACGGTTACAGGGCAAAGCGTAAAACCAACAGCGTTAGGGTTGGCCCTGAACAATTCGTCCATTTCTGCCATCGCCTTATCGCCCCCTGCATGTTTTAAACGGTGGTCCGTAGCGGGATCTGTAATGTGGAAAACAGGCGACAAAATATAGTCCTGCAAGATGGAGACATCCAGTACATTGTTTTTTGAACCAAAGGTGTGCGTGTTTGGCTTAGCTTTCAAATGATACCAGTTTCCCTGAATGTATAACCCCATTTTTCGCTCTTCGGAAGGCTGCACAGGCTTGTTATTAAATGATTCCTGCATATAAAAATGCGGAAGCAACTGATGAAAGAGCCATGCCGTGCTTACAGTGCGGTCCGGTTCGACAACCCGGTTATATTTCCCGATATTTAATTCGGCGGTAGACATATACAGTGCCGAGATGGTATTAAAAAGTGGTAACAGTGATTCGCCTGCACACTTGCGGTGGTGTCCGTCAGCTAGATAGACGTTTTTAACTCCGGCAAATGCGGTTGATAAACGCGCTATGGTTTCCAGGCTCTCGATTTTCCAGAGCTTATGGATGCCGGTGGTACTTTCGTAACGCACATCGGGGAAACGTTCCTTGCTTTCAGCGATGATACTGTCAATTATTCTATCTGGCGGATAGGTCAGCAGCACCGGGCTGCCTTCCAGGCCGGTATGTTCGCGGTAGTTTTTAATTCGGCGTACGCTGTCGTCAAAAGTCAGCTCGTGGGTTTTAATGGGGTCATTGAGTTCGGTCAGCGCCCATATGCCCGCCTGTTTATAGCCCGGATGTTCCACTTCATATACATACATACAGGGCGTTTTATCCTGCCATAAACGTTCGCTTTCCAGCAGCCGGTTTAGGGTTTCGTTAATGTCGCGGTAAGCGAAGGCCTGGCCCCCGGGTGTTTCCGGCCTTAGACGTGCACCCGTTTCGAGCAAAGTTTTAAGGTCGCCCACAGATTCCGCCTGGGGCTTTGTGAACACCAACTGATCGGCGTAAAAAGGATTGGGATGGATTGCCCGGAAAGGTTTGATAGTTGCCATTAATAAGCAGGTTGAAAATCGCCATGTGGTATTTCCTGTTCGGCATACGCTTTCATACAGTTCACCAAAGCCGACACGCTTTGTATGGGCAAGGCATTATATAAAGAGGCCCTGAAGCCGCCTACAGTACGGTATCCTTTGATGCCGACCATGCCCAACTTCTCCGCATATTCGAGAAATGACTTTTCCTTTGCCGTGTCCTGCATCCTGAAGGTGACATTCATCAGGGAACGTTCCGATTTGTCGGCAGAACCAACAAATAAGGGATTACGGTCGATCTCGTTATATAATAATGCCGCCTTGGCACGGTTAAGCATAGCAATAACGCTAACACCGCCATTCGCCTTTAACGCACGAAGGTTGAGCATTGCGGTGTAAATGGAAAATACCGGTGGCGTGTTGTACATTGAACCATTATCCCGGTAAACCCGGTAATCCAGCATAGACGGAACGGGGTGTTTAATTTTATTTAAAAAACTGTTTCGGGCAATCACCAGGGTCATACCCGCGGGCCCGATATTTTTTTGGGCACCGGCATAGATCAGGTCGAATTTGCCGATATCGATCTCCCGGCTAAAGATATCCGAAGACATATCACATACCACCGGAACCGCTGTTTCAGGAAAATTGAACATTTCTGTTCCCTCTATCGTATTATTACTGGTGCAATGGAAATAGGCGGCATCCGCAGGTATAGATTCAGACAAGTGATGGATTACATTTACTTTTCCGAACAGCAAAGCTTCCTTTACCGCTTTATGCCCAAAATAACCGGCATCAAAATAGGTCGCCGCCTTCTTACTCTTCTGCAAAAAATTCATCGGCACCATGCAGAATTGCATGCTCGCGCCCCCCTGCAGAAAGAGCACGCAATAACCTTCGGGTACTTTCAATAGTTCCCTCACCAGTTTTTGTGTTTCTTGCATCACCTCTTCAAATGCAGCGGAACGATGCGAAATTTCAAGGATCGACAGGCCCGCCTTGTCCCAGCGTTTTACGGCTTCGGATGCGCGGTTTAAGACTTGTTCAGGTAGAATGCAGGGCCCTGCTCCAAAATTGTGTTTGCTGTTTTGTGTCATCATTTTAATAACCGGCAATTGGTTTTGTAAAGTTTTATGGTTTCGGGCGTAAAAACTATACGTGGATTAATATTTAGTGTTTTCGGTTATTATTTAAATATTTTCCAGGTCTTTCTTCCGATTATTTTAAATATCACGTTAAATAAGGGCAAAAACTCTGATTTTAAGTTAACCGGATACACTATGTAAGGGCAATTTTTTGCAACAAAAAGATCAGTAATTTGCTTTTTTTAGTATAATGTAGCTACATTCGTTTTACCAATTAACAATAATTAATAATGTACTATTTACACTATGCCTATGAATAATTCAATGACTTTAGGACAATTCATCATTGAGAAACAGGCGGATTTTCCTTATGCAAAAGGGGAGCTTTCAAGGCTGTTAAGAGATATCGGGATTGCAGCGAAGATTGTGAACCGCGAGGTAAATAAAGCCGGGCTAATGGATATTTTGGGGAGCGCAGGCAACACCAACATACAAGGGGAGCACCAGCAAAAACTGGATATTTACGCCAATGAACAATTTATATCGGCGCTTCGCTTCGGAGGGGAATGCTGCATCGTCGCCTCTGAAGAAAATGAAGATATTATCCGCATTAATTCTGCAGTTTCAAAAAGCGCCAAATATATTGTAGCTATCGATCCGCTTGATGGTTCTTCAAACATTGATGTGAATGTGCCGGTAGGCACGATCTTTTCCATCTATCACCGAAAATCTGTTGAAGGGCCAGCGTTATTGAGTGACGTGCTGCAAAAAGGAACGGAACAGGTGGCAGCCGGGTATGTTATCTATGGCTCATCCACGATGCTCGTTTACACTACCGGGTTTGGAGTCAACGGTTTTACGCTTGACCCTTCTATCGGTGAATTTTGCCTTTCGCACCCCGAAATGAAAATACCTGATCGCGGTGTTATTTATTCCATTAACGAGGGCAACTATGTACACTTTCCAAAAGGGGTAAAGCAGTACATTAAATACTGCCAGGTTGAAGACCCTAAAACATTGCGCCCATATACGTCCCGTTATATAGGTTCTATGGTAGCTGACCTGCATCGCAACCTGATAAAAGGCGGAATCTTTATTTACCCCAACACGGCCGCCGCCCCGAATGGAAAGCTGCGGCTGGTATATGAATGCAACCCGCTTTCTTTTATCGTGGAGCAGGCGGGCGGAAGAGCAACCAACGGTAAAAACCGTATCCTTGACCTCGAAGTATCCGAGTTGCACCAACGTTCCCCTATATTTATCGGCTCAAAAGAGATGGTAGCACAGGCAGAGCAATTTATGACCGAAGCCGGCGAATATTCCTTTTTAAATTATTCCGCATGAAAAAGAACCTCGACAAAACAGACATCGGTATTTTAAACGCCCTACAGACAGATTGCCGGATATCCAACCGGAAATTAGGCCTGCAGCTGAATAAGTCGGAAACTCCTATCCAGCAACGCGTCCAGAACTTGGTTGAGGCTGGTTATATCAAACGATTTACAGCTATCGTCGATTCAAAAAAAGTAGGCCGCGGATTGACCGGCTATACGCAGGTGATCCTGGAAAAACACACCGAAGCCAGCTTAACTGCATTTATGGAAGAAGCCCGGAAACTGGAAGAGATCATGGAATGCTACCACATGACCGGCGCGTTCGATTTTTTACTTCGTATCGTAATTGCAGACATGGATGAGTATAGCAGAATATTGATGAAAAAATTGGGTAATCTTCCGGGCGTAAGGCACTTTGAAAGTTTCTTTGTCATGTCGGAAGTGAAATGTGAAACTGCGATTGCGCTCAGATAAATTTCCAGCTAATCCCAATTTCCGAATCTCCATTAACAGTGTATTCCATATGGCCATCGTTACGGTGTGTCCCAGCCATTTCAACGCCGTTGCTTTTTAGAATAAACACGGGCAACATTTTGTCATGCCGTTTTACCACCATTAAACGGCAGGTTAGTTTTTCGTTACCTTTTATTTTTAACGTTACGCTACCCTGCCGGTGCTTGTAGGCGGCGCTGGGGTAATCGCAATAGATCATAAAGTGTTCGCCGGGCACCCGGTAGAAATGGCGGGGGACAATACCGAAAGCTACGCCTGCCCCGTAAACCTCTTGTCCTATCGCACCCGACTGTTCCCAGCCGTCATGAATATCCTCAATAGCAATAAAAAGTTTATGGTCTACCTGCCCGGTTTTTACTTCAGCTGATAACATTTCTTTCGGCAGGTTTGGCGGATAGTAATACGAAGCACGATTAACGATATATCTAAGAAATTCAGGAATCAACAGGGATACCGACGGTAAAATATCTTCATCTTCCGCGTAAATCAGGAAATTATGAAATGCCGCGAAAACTTCCTGCTCCTCATACGCAGCTGTATAAGGGGCATTACTTAGGGGGAACATAGCGAAGAATGTCGCATAATTTTTTGCATAACCATAGTTACATTCCCAAAGCTGGAAATTCTTGACGATGTTGGCTATGCACAGGTAGGCCAAATCTAAATAAACCTGCTCCTTGGTTTCTCTGTACAGCCATAACATCGCATTTGCCGAGAATGCGGTATTATTTGCCTGGTAAAATAATTCGAAGCCTTTTCCAGCTAATGTTTTCGCTGCTTTTTTTGCTTCCGATAAATATTTGTCGTCCCTGGTCAGCTGCCACGCATGAAGCATTACCAAAGCATATAATCCTGCCACATCTTTTTCTCCTCCTTTGCCAGGCTGCGTTTCCGCTTTTACAAGCTCCAGAGTGTCCATGTTATAGAGCACAGGCCATTCATAGTTAAAATGATGCGCAACTTTAATTGTAAAATCGATAGAATCTAAAAATAGCTTTTTACCTTGCCTGTCCCCACGTAGGGCAAGGCGGCCCAAATTAAGCAGCGGATGATGCAGATACCAGGAATCCATAATATTTGGCTTCAACTGTTCTTCATCCCCGCTTAGGTCTTTGGCTAAAGCCGGTAAAAAGCGAACGACTGTTTTTAATTCTTTGCTATAAAAAGCATCAAGTCCGTTTTGGATCTTTTTGATAGCAGGTAGTTCTGTCTTGCACCAATCGTAATAATCGGTTAGCGGCAACAGCACCGCTAATTGCACCATCAGTTCGGGTGGAGTATCGTAATCCGCTACGTAAGCGTTCAGGTAATCCTGTTCCGCCCCATGCGACCAGCAGCCATGACTAAATTCCAGGTCGTGCAGTCCTTTTTTGAGCAGGTCCGGCCAATCATGGTATTTGGTAGCCGGTTTTGGTAAATGTAAATAAACGTCGGCCAGCAACTTCAGGAATTGTTTGGCCTGCTCCATTTCGCCTTTTGGGTTTTCGGGGGTAAATGCTAAAAAGGCATCGGATAATATAATTTCTTTGTGTGCCGGCAACGGTTTATTTTTAAGCGTGGGCGGCAGTGAAAAACCAAGTTCCGGCCATGTGCCGCCAACCACGCCACCAAGCGAAGTTTCCGTCGCCTGGGCATAGTCGTTCAATGCGGTCAGGTTTTGGAAGTACAACACCGCGCCTGATTTTGGTTTATCCAAACTAAAATATTGCAAACCTGAACGCGTGCCCTGCTGGCTAATATAAATGCTGCCTTCCGGGTCTTTATCATGATCATCCGGTCCGGTGATGACCATGTCTTTTGGCCAAAATGGAACCAGCAAAGGGGCATTTGGGCTGAACGTTGTAGTGTAGCGCAACAGTGGTATTTCCTTGTCCGGAAATTCTAATTTGATTTTATAGTTTCCAATACTTGCAGAAAGACTAACGGTTATCCCATTATCATGATTGATGGTTTTTCCCAGCATTAAATGATCATTTGGTGCATAAGCAGGGCGAAGTACTACTTGTGCTCCTTTGGGGCAGGTAATAGTGATCCAAAATGAATTATTAAGATGGTGGGCCCTGATGGTGTAGCCACCAATTTCGTGTTGAAATAAGGAGGACAGGTCTTGTCCGTGGAACAAGTTTTTAACTGCGACCGCCCAGGGTGATCGTGCATTCATTGTAAAAAAATTTAATCGTTAAACAAAACTTTCATTACACCGAGAATGCGTCGGTTGCGCCATTAAAATAAATCGTGTACCAATAACTTTGCCAGCTCAATATTGTTTTTTAATTAATTAAATAATTTTAAACGAGAACTTAATCCTGTTGATAATGGTTAATGATGAATGAAAGATTTAGCCAGACGTTTCCCGGAAAAC
Source organism: uncultured Mucilaginibacter sp. (assembly GCA_964657275.1). Lineage (GTDB taxonomy): Bacteria > Bacteroidota > Bacteroidia > Sphingobacteriales > Sphingobacteriaceae > Mucilaginibacter. The sequence goes on from CAZZUU010000100.1 coordinate 9,128, forward strand.
CCCCTGTTGTTACCTAAAGATTTAAAACCCAGTCGTGACGGATTGCAAGTGATCAGTTTACTTAACCCCGGTGTGTTCACTTATCAAAATAAGATATGGCTGCTCGTTCGCGTAGCCGAAAGTATTGCGCAGAAAGAAGGGGTCATTTTTTTTCCGGTGATGAATGCGACCGGAAATACCGAGATCATCGAGGTGCCCCTGAACGATCCCGACCTGATCGCGACCGATGCAAGGGTTATCAGTTATAAAGGATTGGATTATTTGACGACAATTTCGCACTTGCGTCTGCTGAGCAGTACAGACGGTGTTCATTTTACAGAGGCCGGTGGTCAGGCATCCCTGTTCGGCAGCGGTTACCTCGAGCGGTTCGGCATTGAAGATTGCAGAGTAAGTCAAATAACTGATACTTATTACCTGACTTATACGGCCGTATCAGAAAATGGCGTAGGCGTTGGGTTGAGGACCACTAAGGACTGGATAAATTTCAAAAAAGAAGGCATGATCTTTCCGCCGCACAATAAGGACTGCGCCATATTTGAAGAAAAGATTAACGGAAAATATTATGCGCTTCACCGTCCCAGCAGCAAAGAGATCGGCGGAAATTATATCTGGCTTGCGGAATCAACCGACAGCCTTCATTGGGGTAATCACCAGTGCCTGATTAAAAGCAGGCCGGGCCATTGGGACAGTTCACGTGTGGGTGCAGGCGCCGCGCCAATCAAAACTGAACACGGCTGGCTGGAAATTTATCATGGTGCTAATGCCGAACATCAATATTGCCTGGGTGCTTTCCTGATGGATCTGGAGAACCCCTCGAAAGTGATCAGCAGGACAACGGAGCCTATTATGGTGCCAACTGAGCCTTATGAACTTAGCGGTTTCTTTGGATACGTAGTTTTTACCAACGGGCATATTGTTAACGGCGATGAACTGACCGTTTATTATGGTGCTGCAGACGAATTCGTATGTGGCGCGAAATTCTCCCTGAAAGAAATATTAAACACTTTGAATTAATTTTATTTCATAATAAAAACATTACGCGCGCTTTTTAGTTTTATTGGCAGGAATGATACCCAATGTTTAAGGTACCTCCGCAGTCAACCAATTTATTAATTTCTAAAATTTATTATCATGTTTCATCATGTAAAAGACTTACAATTTAATGCCAGGGTATCCCGTCCCGATCCACGTTTTGCTAACTTATTGTTAGAGCAATTCGGCGGAGAAAATGGCGAGCTGGCTGCGGCTATGCAATATTTTACCCAGGCTTTCGGTGCAAAGGCGGCACATCCCGACAAATATGATATGCTGATGGATATTGCCACGGAGGAATTCAGCCACCTGGAGATTGTTGGCGCTACTATCCAAATGTTGTTAAAGGGCGTTAATGGCGAACTGAAAGATGCTGCTGACAGCTCTGAGATTATGCAGGTGATGGATGGCAAAGCTGTTAAAGAAAACATTATCCACCAGGCGCTTACCGCTAACCCCCAGTTTGTGATCATTACAGGTGGCGGCGTTACGCCGCGTAACAGCCAGGGAATTCCGTGGTGCGCTTCCTATGTAAATTCTAACGGGGATCTCACGGTCGACCTGCGCACAAATTTAGCATCCGAATCAAGGGCGAAACTGGTTTATGAGCACCTGATGAAGTTCACGGATGATCCTTATATCCACGAAACGCTTTCTTTTCTGATGACCCGCGAAGTGACGCATTATAAAATGTTCGAAGCAGCGTTAAACAGTATCCCTGATAACTTCCCTCCCGGTGTATTGGCAGCCGATCCGCGTTTTTTGCAAAACACCTATAATATGTCGGCCGGTACCGTACGCGGCCCATGGAACAAAGGCGAAATGCCCGGTTTAGGTAAGGAATTTGAATATGTAGAAAACCCCGTTACGCAAACAAGGGACACAAAGGGTAATACGGAGTTGCCCGATCCGATGAAAAAGGAGTTGCAGGACACCGAAAAACTCAATAAAGAGATGAGCGGTATAAAAAGCGGTGAAGAGAAAAAGGCGGAACCAAAAGGGGTAGCGCAATGGAGCACCTACGAAGGTGCTTTGAATTAATTAACAAACAACAATAAAAATAATACTATGAAAACTGCAGCAAACAAAAACGCACCGGTGAAGACCGGAAAAATGGAAAATTCGGAATTTCATGAATTTTTTGTAGACGAATTGAAGGATATTTACTGGGCTGAAAAACACCTGGTAAAAGCGCTTCCAAAAATGAAAAAAGCGGCTACCAGTCCCGAACTGGCTGCGGCATTTGACAAACATGCCGGCGAAACAGAAACGCATATAGCCACGCTCGAAAAAGTATTTGAGGCCCTTGGCGAAAAGGCCGTGGCTAAAAAATGCGATGCGATGGCCGGCATTTTAGAAGAAGCTAACGGTTTGATTGAAGATACCGAAAAAGGTACTATGATCCGTGACTGCGGCCTTATACTCGGCGCACAA
>CAZZUU010000101.1:0-11587 GCA_964657275.1 uncultured Mucilaginibacter sp.
CAAAGGAGAGGACTTGAGCTGCAATTCAATTTTTTACGCGCCCTTTTTGAACCCTCTCCTTTGGAGAGGGTAGGGTGAGGCCATTACGCAGTCGGCCTATCCTCGCTGTGCAAATTATGACTCACCTGGTGGTGGTGCAACTTCGCTTCAATAGCGGATGTGCTGTTATTTGCATACGTGCCATACGCATTTACCAAAACACCTTTCAAATTATATTTACGTGATGTAACTGCATAAACTATCGACATATCCGAGGGGTTACTGGCGCCTTCAAAGCGGTGAAACTCGTCTATTTCAAAATCATCTGCAGTCATGTGGATATCCTTTGCCTTATCATCGATCGTATCGCCTTCAAGGCTCAGATTTTCGGTGTACCCCCGTTGCATTAGGTCGTTTGTAGCTTCAACTAAATTATTATATGTTTTCATGGTGATTTCCTGGTTAAGTAAATAGCAATGATCGAATTCTACTACTATAACCATAAATCGGGGGCGTTGTTTGGCTAATATTAGCTTGTCATTCTGAACGAATTGAAGAATCTTCTCCGCGGGATACAAACGCAGGACAAGCAAGGCCACCACCTATCAATCGGTTAAGATTCTTCAATTCGTTCAGAATGACAAAGGCATTACTCCGGCAGCGCAAAACAAACATAACTATCACCCGATTTAGTTCCCATTTTGCCACCGCCACAAGCTATCACCAGATATTGACGGCCATTTATAGCATAAGTGGCAGGCGTTGCATAACCAGCTGCCGGCAGTTTAGCTTCCCAAACCTGCTTACCGGTATGTTTATCAAAGGCTCTTATTTTTTCATCTCTCGTTGCGGCAACAAATATTAAACCTCCTTTGGTAACCAAAGGCCCGCCGTATAACTCTGTACCTGTAATTGGAATCCCCTTTTTTGTTAATTCAGGATATTCTCCAAGCGGAACTCTCCATAAAAGCTTTCCCGTTGTTAAATCGGTGGCGTTAAGTGTACCCCAGGGTGGTTTTATTCCGGGGTAACCATCGTTATCCAGGAAGTTATTGTACCCATTCATCGTGTAAGGTATTGGATTTGCGCCTTTTACTGTTGCTGTTACAGGTTCTTTCGGCATTTGCTTTAACGATTTGGCCGTTTCGGGCAATTTTAACACAAAAGCAAGCAAAGCTTTCTTTTCGTCGGCCGGTATCTGCTTAAACGATGGCATCATGTTACGCCCGTTCGCAACAATCTTGCTTACCTGATCTTCGTTGTATTTTTTGTTAATATCAACTAACGATGGATACGAGCCGCCATTCCCCTTTAATTCCGGGCCGTGACAGGCAATACAATATTTATTATAAATGGCGTGGCCCGCTCCGTTCAGGGTATGATCATCCGTATTTTTGGGAACATCTATCATCACCAGCGACCAGGGCATTTCGCTGCTGCTGGTATACATAATTTTCGATTCAGGGTCAACAGCGGCACCACCCCATTCTCCTCCCCCATCAAAACCCGGAAATATCCAGCTGCCGTCCTTTGAAGGCGGCGTAAACATGGTGCTGTATTTTACCTTGTTGTATTTTTCCATCATATCCCGGTGAACCTCTGGCGTACGATCCGTTACATCTTCGGGGCGGAATGATTGCCTTACAAAGGGCTGCGGCAAAGTTGGGATGGGCTGTGTAGGCCAGGGTTGTTCACCCGGCAATGCGTTCATCGGAACAGGTTTTTCTTCAATCGGGAAAATGGGTTTGCCATTGGTTCGATCGAACATAAAAATAAATCCGTGCTTCGTGATCTGTGCTACAGCATCAACGGTTTTGCCATCATGCTTTATAGTTACCAGGTTGGGATTGGCTGGCAGATCGCGGTCCCACAGGTCATGGTGAACTACCTGGTAATGCCATATGTATTTTCCGGTGGACGCGTTCAGCGCAATAAGCGAATTGGCATAAAGATTTTGACCCTTGCGGTTTGCCCCGTAAAAATCGCCGCCAATAGAACCGGTTGGTACATAAACTATTCCCCGCTTTTCATCCAACGCCAAACCCGACCAATTATTTGCACTTCCCAAACGCCTCCATGCACCGGTATCCGGCCAGGTTTCATAGCCTTTTTCGCCCGGATGAGGAATAGTATGAAATATCCAAACCAATTTCCCTGTCCGTACATTGTAGGCGCGGATATGTCCGGGAGCTGCATCTTCCGATTCGGAAACACGCGCACCCATAATTAAAAGATCTTTATAAATTACCCCCGGCGTTGTTCCGGATACGAATGACTTGGTCTCGCGGCCCAGGTTATGTGTAAGGTCAAGGTAACCTCCTTCGCCGAAATCCTTTATAGGCTGGCCGTTTTCGGCGTCTATACAATATGTTTTTGATCCGGCACTGTAAAAAATGCGTTTATTCCCGCCGTTTTCATCTTCCCAGTAAACAACACCGCGGCTAATCTTGTAATAAGCCAGTGGGTCTCCACTGTTTGAACTGTCAAATTTCGCGGGGTCAAACAACCATTTCTGTTCGCCTGTCTCAGCATTTAACGCTAACAACTTTAATCTCGGGCTGGTGCCATACAATACCCCATCAACTACTATCGGGTTACACTGGTTCTGACTTTTGTTGCCTGTATCTTTATCATTTGAACTGTAGGTCCAGGCAACTTTCAACTGGGCTACATTTTTCAAGTTTATTTGATCGTCAGATGAATAACGGTCGCCATCTTTTGAACCGGCATAAGTACGCCAGCCGCTATGATCGTTAAGCGAAGATTTCTTTTTACACGACGAAGTGATACACGTCGCCAGCAGCGCCACAGCTAAGAGTTGAATTTTCATGAATGGAGGTTATGCCAACAGGTTATAAATGATTAAAGCTAATCAATTATATTAAACAAAACACCTGCCGGCTTTGAACTGAATTTTAAGGCTTTCTATTTAGACGCAGGTACGTCCAGATGTACATCCCAAACCCTCGCCTGCTCGGTCACTTCCGGATCATGCGAACAGATAAACAGGCCCACAAGTGCATCATCTGGCATATTATCCATTACATGCGAGCCAACAGTTTTTAATGGTTCGCCCACATGGCCAACTCTCATAATTAACCGTTTGCCTATGCGTTGTAATTGTATCACTTCAAATTTTTTCTCCGGAAAAAATATTTCCCCTTCAGGGTCTTTCATATTTTCTCCTTTATTTGAACGCCATTGTGCTACAGTTAATCCATCACCATGCTCAACGGTATTTAGCTCAATAGCATCGTCTGCTGTGCTTTCCCTTATCATCCACCCTATTTTACGGTGGTCGTTCCCCTTTGCACCCAAAAATTCAAAGTTTGCAGTAGCAGTGAAGTCACCCTTTATCTTCTTATAAACATATTGAAATTCGTCGCGGTTGAACCAAATATTGTAACCGGAGCCAGTTAATGTATAGGTATGGGTTACCTTGTCGTAACTGGCCGAACCTGCATTTTTTGGATGGCCAACATCTTCATGATTTTCAAAAATACCGATAGGCCCGGTTTGTGCAAAAACACTGTTGCAGGCGGCAATTAACAAAATAGCGTAAAAAAATTTCATAGCGGGTTTATTTGAAGTAATGTTATAAAAATTATTTGATGAAAAACAATCCCGCCGATTCAGTTATGTAACAATTATATTGCTAAATGTAAATAGCTAACGGTGAAGACTGTTGAGTCTATTTTTTCAAATTTTGCGGGAGCACAATTGAAATTTTCATATTAATCCGGGCCCGGAATTTAATTATTAGGCTAATGGTTTGAAAGCGAATTTAAATTCCACGTTAACCCAAGTGCCACACCGGTAGTTTGTAACCTAACATCGCTATAACCAATATTTGCTAACGGCAATTTGAAATACGGCTGAACGCTAAGGCTAACCTTTGAATTAAGCTGGTGCTGATAAGTGGCGCTAAGATTAAGGATTTCAAAAATATATTTATCATTACCTGCAACATCAAATTTCTTTGGGCCTACAGTATAGGGGTCGGAATAATTAAACTGGTACTTCTGATCAACCATAATATAGGATGATAAACCTGTTCCAAAAGATATAGTATTCAAGTTTTTATGATATAACTGGTAACCTAAATTTACAGGGATATCAAGCATGCGGCATTCTGCGCTAACATTGTCCGGATTTGTAGGAAACTTGTATTTGGTATGATAATTTTCAAATCCTGTTAAATACGGTTTCACAGAATAAACAACGCCGGTGCTGATGGTAAGTTTTTTTATTAAACCTCCCGTAAACAACAGGCCAAAATTTGTTCCAAGTTTATTTTGTTGAAAAGATCCCACCCCGCTGATATCAGGTGCGGCCAAAAACGTCAGCGCTAATTGTTGGTGATAAGCCGCGTTCATTTTAATTTTGTTTTTTTCTTTTTTAGATCGGTCAATGCCTTGCGATCTGCTTGCCAGGGTCTGTGGTATATCAAAGGAATTTAAGACAGTTGCACTAAGCGGACCAGATTCAAAAACAGGCATTTCGTTAACCGCTGCGAGTGTTTCAGTAAGCCGGTTGCTTTTTACTTCATCTATTTTTGCAAAAGGACGATCCTGAGCTGAGCCTTTAAAAGGCATGTTAAGTTCCGGCTTATTGGTGTCCGTTGCTCTTTTTTTATTATTTTTTGCGTACTCCCGTAAATCAGAGGCAGCCGATACCGGAACATGCGGAGTCGGAGCAGACGGCGTGGCAACCGCAGGTTTAGCAATCGGTTGCTGACTATCCGGCCGTAGTTTTTGCCCATTGCTTTTTACTGCGTTTGCAGAATTAATGTGGTTAGCCGATACGTTTTGGTTTTGTTGCGGCTTTACGGGCGTAGGTCTAAAGGCCCACCATCCAAAAAACAACAATAGCGCAGCTGCGCTGCTTAAAACCGGCAGCCAATAAATAAAACCTCTTCTTTTTTTATGCTTGTCAAGCATTTGCTCAAGCGAACCCCAGTCGGCTTCCTGGTAGCCCGCCTGATCAACCGGATCTTCCAATCCCTTTCGGAAAAGGTTATCCAATTTGTCCTTATCTTCGTTCATTTTCTGATATTATTATTAAAAAACACATCGGTAACATCTATTTTTTTGATGGCTACTATTGATGAGTAATCTGTACCATTTTGATATTTAGTATCGCCGGCAGGTAAGTCTGCCTTTAATATCATTTGTTTTAGTTTTTGCCGTGCCTTATGCAAATTTGACTTTGAGGTACCGGCATTTATATTCAGCATTTCGCCAATTTCATCGTGTGAGTAACCTTCTATCGCAAAAAGGTTAAACACCGTTCGGTAAGCTTGCGGCAGCTTCTGAACCATCGCTAAAAGGTCCTCGTAATGAAGATTCTTATCAACAAGGTCGTCATTACTTATATTTTCGGCCTTGTCCAGATCTTCTGTATAAGCCATTTTTAAATTAGCCCGGTAATAATCGATGGAAGCGTTCATCATGATTTTTCCCAGCCACGCTTTAAACGGCCGGGTTATATCATACCGTTCTATGTGAGTAAAAACTTTAAAGAAACCCTGGTTCATCACTTCTGCAGCTTCATCACGATCCCCTGCATACCGCAGGCAGATCCCCATAGAGAACCCATAAAATGCCTTGTAGAGCATTTTTTGACATTTTCTGTCTTGTTTAATACAGCCCCTGATCAGTTGATGTAACTCTTCTTCTCCCATTTGGGTTATATCCTGGTTAGCTTGTGTAAATTGTCGCTTTTCTTCCTCTATCACGAAATTATCGGCATAAAGGTTGCCTTGCGCTAAAAAAAATCCAAAATTTATTTATAATTATTTGATTATAAATAAATTAACAAATTTTGCATTTATTTTTTTAGATCATTTTGATTTAAGCTTCGCTTATCTGTAACTGGAATTTATTAAAATTTATGCCATAAGGCAACCGCACCCCGTAAATGAACGGTATAACAAATATACAAATAGCGCTTCGGTCGCCGAAAGGCCACCGGTCCTAAAACTAGTCAGCTAATGGTTCCTGTTTCAATAATTATAATCACAAAAAATGAAGCCGACATAGTAGCCTGCTGCATTCACAAAGCCCGGCTGATTACCGACGATGTTGTGATTATAGATAGCGGCAGTACCGACGAAACCGCTGATATAGCAGAGATGTATGGGTGCCGGGTTTACAAAAAACCGTGGGAAGGTTACGGCACCAATAAAAATACAGGTATTGAGGCGGCAAAATATGATTGGATATTAAGCGTCGACGCTGATGAAGTTCCGGACGAGGAACTGACCAGATCACTGCATAAACTATCTTTTGATGATCCCGCCATGGTGTATGATATTAAGTTTAAATCATATTTCGGCAAAAAGCCTGTACATTTTGGTAATTGGGGCAGGGACCATCACATCCGTTTATTTAACCGGAAGCTGGTAAAATGGTCGGAAACGATGGTTCACGAAACCTTAGTTTTACCTGAAGGCATCGCCACAAAAAAAATAACGGGGCGCTTACACCATTTCTCTGTAAAAGATATTAGCGAATATGACAGCAAGTGCGCCTATTATGCCAATTTAAGCGCGAAGAAATATTTCCGCGAGGGTAAAAAGTCCGGCATCATAAAGCTTTACCTCTCGCCGCTGTTTGGCTTTATCAGAAATTATTTTTTTTACCTGGGATTTTTGGACGGCCGCGCCGGGTGGGATATTGCAAAAACAACGGCGAAGAATACCCGCCGCAAATATCAATACTTAAATCAACTGGAAAATCAGCAAGGCAAAAAACAATCCGCTGAGGATAAATTTGCGATGGAGTATCATTGACCGTTTACTACTTTGCTGTAAAACGCTAAATTTTTAGCAGCTATCGTTTCGATATCAAAATACTTGTCAACCTTTGTTTTGCCGTTTTGAGCAAGCCTTTCACATTCGTTTTCATTATTAAGGAGAAATAAAATGGCGGATGTAATCTGGTCTGTATCATCCGGGTTAATTAGCAGGCCGTTTTGCTTGTCGTCAATCAACTCAGGCCCCGCGCAACGGTTAGAAATAACTACAGCAGTACCGCAAGTCATCGCCTCCATTGGCGCCAATGAAAATGATTCTGTATACGACGGAAATACACTTACACAAGATTTCATTAAATAACCAAAGAGCCGCTCATTTGTTACATGCCCCATGAATTTTACGCTACTTCGCGCTTTTTTATCAAGATTTACGAGCGCTTTTCGTTGCGGTCCTTTTCCCAATATAATTAAAATTGCTTGGGGTACCAGTTCATTCACCTTATTCCACGCTTTGAGCAATTGAAATAGCCCCTTTCGTTTTACCAGTGAGCCAGTAAAAACTACCTGATTTGGAGTTTTTACTGGCAAATTAGCTTCAGCCTTAGTATTTATTCCATTATACAGTACTTTAATTTCCTTCGAATATGAAAAATAGACCGCACTTCTATTTGCCGTGTATTTGCTGACACTTGATATCGCCGCCGCCTGGTTTAAAATTGCCTGTTCTATTTTGAATATGTGTGCTGCCACTGGTTTACCAGCTTCTTTACCGAAGTAGGTTAATGATCCGTGCAGCTTTACAATTACCGGCACGGATAAAGTTGGAAAAGAAATATACGAACTGCAAAACCGGGTATAATCGTTATAATCTGGCATTTCGACGATATCGATATAATGATCGGCTACCAGTTTTTCGAGGTGTATTTTATAAGCCGACAGGCTTCTTTTTATATTACAGTCCATTAACCCGGTATATTTCAATATACGGTTAGTGATCTGTACGGCAATAGATTGCTGATCTCCTGCCCAATTATTATAAAAAATTGCTCTAAACCGGTAAACTTTAACACCTTCGTCTTCATAATAATCCTCACCACCATATCCGGGGCTATACAATCCTGCAACTATAACATTATGCCCCAATTTTACCATTGCCCGGGCTAATAACCTAACCGATGTTCCTATTCCGCCATGTTGGCCGGGAGGATATTCGTCACACAGGTACAGGATATTCATCAGGACAAGAGTTTTTTAACGTTAACTATATGCTGCCGGCTTATTTGACCGGAAAATGCGGCGACTAACAGGAACAAAACAACAGCAATAAAAAGCTGAATGCCAAAATGAACAGGTATGCCCATCGAAATAAAGTAAATAACTAATGCGGCAAAAAAAATAAGCATTGGGCGCAGATTTATTAGCACGATTTTTTTATTAACCAACTTGTAATATAAAAAACCTTGCATTAAGGTTGTGACCAAAAAAGCAATTGCCGCTCCAACACCATTGAAGTTTGAAATGAGCACCAGGTTTAACACGATATTGGTTACTGCACAAGCTATGGTAATTAATGATGCTGCTTTATATTTTTTGGCTGAGAATGTTAAGGACCATAACAGGTTAACAAAAAATTGTACCGGGATACACAATGAAAGGATCAAAAACTGCGATGAGTTGGCTTGGCCGTACTTGCCGCTTGTTATGAAGCCGACCACTGGAGTCCACAAAATATTAAGCAGTAAAAGTATTAGTCCTGCAAAAAAAATCTCGACGCTAAGCAGCGAATTAATTTGCTGCTGCCGTACGATATCTGGTTTGCCATTTACAACCATTGATCGCGCCATTCGGGGCAGTATAACCTGCCCCATCACAAAAACGGGAAGCCTCGCCAGCTCGAACGCGCGGTAAGCAAAGCTGTAATTTGCCAAAACAACATTTGAGGCAATAATTCCAACCAATACCCAATCCATCCTTGAAAGACTCATATCAAAAATCACAGAAAGGTATTGTGCCGACGATTCCTTAAGTAGCTTAATGTAGGCATGGTAGCGAAATTTAAAGCTAAAGCCGGTTGTTAACAAGAGATATAGCAACAAGCTGCACAGCTCAAAAATACCGGCACAAACCAATATCAACGCTATGGTATTTATATTTAACTGCTGCCTTTGTTGCACAACTAATGCCACTGCTATTTTAAATATATTGCTTATTACAGCAATAATTCCGTATGGTGTAAATCGCTCTTTAGCGTTTAAAAATTGCTTTAGCGGAGTGCCGGCGTAAATTAACCCCTGCGCCGCAAAAAACCACGGCAAATACTGGTAGATGCTGTTTTGATCTTTAATTAAAAGGCTCAACGCAAGCAGCAGGACCAACGTAATTATAAAACCTAATATGGTATGGGCAAAAAAAGCTGCTGCCGTCCAATCGGAGCGGCTGGAAGCGGCAATACGCCGAATCACCACCTGTTCTAAACCGAAACCCAAAAAAGTAACGATGATCAGGCATAGGGCATTTATCAGGTTGACGGCGCCAAAAGTGTCTTTGGACAGGTAAATGGAAATGACATAAAAAAAAACACCACCCAATACCTGAACAGCAATCGCCTGCAACCCGGAAGAAAAAAAATTATGCAGTAATTTATTTTTTGGCAAGGCTGTTATTTTTGATTCACCACCAAAACTAATACTATCTTTTTTGTGAACAGGTTGCTTAACCTAAAATATTAGCCATCTGTTTGCTATAGGCGTTTTCGTGGCATTAAAAGCAACCTATTTTATTTTTGAGCCGTAACTCCTACAGAGACCTGCTTTTTCGTTGCCAGCGTTTCAAAGCTTATTATTTATTACAATTAACAGAAGAGCCCCGGATGACTTTTAGTGTCGCTGATTTTAATTTTAAGAAGATAATAAATTATGCAGACTGGAAACTCCTGCTTTTTTTATTGCTTTTTTTAGATGTAAAGTTAGCTGTAAAGATCCCCGCAATTATTATTATTTATTTGCTGCAGTTCAACTTTAGGTTTGGGTTTAGCCTTAAAAATTCGCGGCTGCCGCTTTTTTATTTATTGGTTATTGCTATTGCTGCTATTAACCTGATTATTACCGGAAGCTACAAACAGCCCAATTACCTGCCTGTATTTTTGATGGGGATTTGTTTTTGGCTGTTATGCATACTGGCCATACATCAAATTAAACTGTTTGTTGAGCATAACGACTCCGAAACCCTGCATCATACCATCGTAGCGTTTTTGATTATCAATATTATCTTTTCACTATTTAATATAGCTCATATTATATGGGAAACCGGGGCCATCAATCCGTACCGCTATCAGGGCGATCAACAAAAATATTTTATCGGCACAGGCGATTATATACGGGGAGTAACATTTGATGCATCGATGACTAATGCGGTTTTAAACGCTTTCGGCGTAATTTATTTCCTGACAAGGAAGAATATGGCAATGACACTCGTTTGCCTGGTTGTTTTACTGCTTACTGGGAGCAATTGCGTAAACTTGTACATAGCAATTGTACTTGCTTTTTTATTTGCGTTTAAAACCAACAGAAACCAAAAAAGCATCATTGTGGTTTGTTTTGCTTTCCTGCTGGTCTTCATGGTCAAAATATCGCCACAAAACAACCAGTACGTAGTTGAAACCTTTAAAAACATCCTGCATAAAAAGCCACCGGCTTTTTTAAACACGCTGGTAGTTGAAAAACAGAAGATAGATTCAGCCAGTCCGGAAGAATTAAGGCGAAAGTTTGCAAGTCATTACCTTGATAGCGCATGGACAGCCGAAAGCAAAAAAGTACGGCAAAAAATAGTGCCAAAAGCAGTCTCTATTTTGCCGAGAACAGATGCTGGTCGCATATACATTGATACGATCGACATCAACGCGTCGCCATATCAATCGTCGACGACTGTAACGCCTGAGCAAAAAAAATTGATAGGTTTTATCGATACACATAAAGCTCAATTGCCGATCTCCGGAAAAAATAATTTTGATAATCATCTTCCCGGAAAAGCAATTGCGTTTTTGCAAACATTCCGGTTTTTAAAGCTCCATCCCGACAAGGTAGTTGCAGGTGTTGGAATGGGTAATTTTTCGTCAAAGTTGGCATTCAGGGCCACCAGCCTTTCGTTTGCAGGTAGTTATCCTACCGGTATCAACTTCATCAACGGCGACTTCCTCTCTAACCACCTTGATGTTTATCTCAACTTTTTCAGCAAACGCGACGGATCGCATTCACTAACCAACAGCCCGAACTCTGTTTATGATCAGTTACTCGTCGAATACGGCGTATTAGGTGTGCTTGCTTTCGCGATTTGTTATTTATGGTTTTTCGCAAAGCATTACAAAACCTTAACCTACGGGCTTCCATTGCTCATACTATTAATAGGCGTGCTGCTTATCGATTACTGGTTCGAGCAGCTATCGGTACTTATAATTTTTGAGTTATTGCTATTCATGGATATTAAACAAACAACTACCCAAACGCCTGTGAAATATGAATAGTGATAACCCAAAAGTAACGGTATTGATGCCTGCCTATAACGCCGGTAAATATATAAGTGAAGCCATTAAGTCGGTACTTGGGCAAACATTTCATGATTTTGAATTGCTCATTGTAAACGACGGATCAACTGATAAAACTGTAGAAATTATTGATTCGTTCAATGATCCGCGAATAGTAGTTATACACCAGGCCAATAATGGTGTTGCATCCGCTTTAAATAATGGTTTAACGTATGCCAAAGCACCATTTATAGCGCGGTTCGATGCCGACGACATATGCTGCCCCAACCGCCTAAAGGTTCAATATGAATTTATAACCTCATATCCCGAGTA
>CAZZUU010000102.1:0-11575 GCA_964657275.1 uncultured Mucilaginibacter sp.
TAACCTGTACCTTGTTGATTTTACTATTATAAAAAAACTCGTAGCTGTTTTTTGACGAACTAATTGTAGCCGATGAATCATTCGGGCTGGCTATAACGTGCAGGCATGCCATGAGGCATACAAAAGTGAGGACCAAAAACTTAATCATATGAGTACTTAGGGTGCCCTAATTTATACATTTTTTTACGATGAAAACTAATAAAAAGTTTACGATGCAGTTTTTTTGTATGGTATAATGAGCACTATCATTCCAAACTTTCCGGTATTCTATCTTTCGGACTTTGCACTAAAAGTTTACCTTTGCGAATGCCTTACAAAGAACACGAGATCAGTAAGATGTACTATACAATGGGTGAAGTATCAAAACTTTTTGATGTAAAACCTTCGTTGCTGCGTTTTTATGAAAAGGAGTTTGAAATACTGCAGCCTAAAAAGAATAAAAAAGGCAACCGTTATTTTACGCCAGAGGATATTGAAAACCTAAAGATCATCCTGCATCTTACAAGGGATAAAGGTTACACCTTAAACGGCGCCAAAGAATACCTGAAAAATAACATGGCTGATACTAAAGACAGTCACCGCGTGATCAGTTCCCTCGAAAACCTGAAGAAATTCCTGCTCGAAGTACGCGACCAGCTATAATCTGCGTCTTTCGTCAATTACAAATTGTTTATCTTTCGACAGTTAAACCTGACACATGATTGCAGATCATAAAGGCGAAATTCCTTTTGTTGTATTGATCGTCCCCTATCTGCTGGGTATTGGCCTGGGCATTAATTTATTATCCGGCACTAATTTAAACCGGTTAACTGTACTGTTCTTTTTGCTGATCCTCGTTTTTATCAGCCTGAATTTAACTTACAGAGGGCTAAAAATTTATAGAGCAAGGTGGTTGGGCGGTTTACTAATTTCTGTAATGCTCTTTTTGTTTGGGTGGATTAACGTTGTCGGGGATAATGAGTTGAACCGACAAAATCATTTTTCCAGAACGCCCGCTCAATACCTGGTGGTTAAGGTAAATAACGAACCTATTCTTAAAAATGGTTTGCTGCGTTTTACAGCGCATGCAGAAGAGAGTATTAACAACAGCAAAAAAACGGTAGTTAGCGGAACATTGCTCATCGCTATAAAAGACAGCGCCGCCAAAACTATTTATTATGGGGATGAATTGCTTATTCCCGCAAAGTACAATTCCATAGAGCCGCCTTTTAATCCTGCGGAGTTCAACTATAAGAAATACCTGGCCAACCAAAATATTTATTACCAGGCGTTTTTATATCCAAAGCAATACATAGTATTAAATAACAATGCAGGCAACCCTGTAATCGCTTATTCATTAAGATTGCGACAACGGCTTATCGAAAAATTTAAAGTCAATATGCGTGATACCGATGCCATTGCGGTAGCATCAACACTAATATTGGGTTACAAAGCAGATTTAAGTAATGATGTTTTACAGGCTTATTCGAAAACAGGTACCATTCACGTGCTTTCGGTTTCGGGGGCACACGTGGCTATTATCTACATCCTGCTTACGTTGATACTTGGTTTCCTGGATCGTTACAAATATGGAAAATTATTTAAGGCATTGGTCATTATAAGCCTTATCTGGTATTATTCACTACTTTCCGGGTTTTCGCCTGCTGTTTGCCGCGCTGCCGTGATGATCACCATGTTTATTATTGGTAAAACATACAACCGCTATATCAATACATTAAATATACTGGCCGTATCAGCATTCCTGCTTTTAATGTATAATCCCCTCTTTATAACCGACGTGGGTTTTCAGTTATCATACCTGGCGGTTTTTGGTTTGGTTGTATTTCAACCTATAGTTTACAAATGGTTTAAATTCAAACACAAATGGGCCGATAAATTATGGGCATTGTGTTCTGTTTCAATAGCGGCGCAGGTTATTACCTTCCCGTTAAGTGCCTTTTATTTTCACCAGTTCCCAGTATATTTTTTAATCAGCAACCTCATTATTATCATACCAACGGCAGTCATTATGTATTCTGGCATTATTTACCTGCTGTTACCACAAATCCCCTTCCTTTCAAAAGGGCTGGCCTTGGTTTTGGAATGGTTTATCCTGTTAATGAATAAGGCGCTTGCTATTATAGAACACTCGCCATACGCCAGCATCAGCCGGATATGGCCTACTACCTTTGAATATTTACTGTTGTATGTAATTATTTTTAGCCTGTTCTATTTTCTATATTACAAAAAGGTTTGGCAGCTTAAAATCAGTCTTTTAGCTTTGTTGGTTTTCAGCATCAATACAAGCCTTCAAAGTATCAAGGAGTCAAATACAGATACGATTAGCTTCCTAAACCTTAAAAAGCATACTGGTATCGTATTTAAAAAAGGGGATGAAGCAATTGTGTTGTCGGACCTCAATGCTGCGGATAAAATTTACCAATACTCGGTAAAGCCTTATTTAGATAGCTGTAGAATAAGTTGTGTCAAGGTGCTCAATTTAAACCAAAATATATCTACGCCGTGGCTAATAAAAACTAGCGGGCTGATTCAGTTTTCGAATAAAAAAATCCTGATCGCTAATAACCTATTTAAGATTAACGGGAACAGGATAGCATTTGATTTGGGTTATCTATATGTTGGCAACAATTCGGTTAGTAGTTTAAATAAACTAAATAACAAACTGGTTTACAAAACGTTAATTTTAGATGGAACGAATTCTGATAGGTTAATAGCTGATATTGGAAAGCAAGCGAAAATGCGCAATCGCGATTGCAAAGTATTAAAACGTAACAATTCATTTATTTCAGTATCTAATTAAAAAGCAAAAAAATTTGCATCGCAATAGGGAAAAATCTACATTGTGTTAAACAAATATAAACTTATGAATATTAAACTTTTTAACGTTGCCCTGGGCATAGTGCTTACAGCAACTACCATCAGTGCCAGCGCACAAAAAAACTATACAGAAGGCACAGTAACGCTAAGTACCACCGTTTATGGACAACCTGCGCAACCTAAATATTATTTCAGGGCCGACTCTTCCGCACTCACTTTCACCGCAGGGCCGACAAATATCAGAATTATACGAAATACCGCGGACACCTATTTCGCTGTTTTGGTTGATGTACCGGTTGCATCAAAAAAAATGGCTGCGGTTGCCACCCCTTCCGAAGTAGAGGATCAACTCGCTGAATTGCCAAAATTCACCTTTGCACCCACCAGCGAAACGAAGCAAATTTCAGGCTTCAATTGCAAAAAGGTTTTAGCTACCGATACTAAAACCAACAAAACGTACGATATATGGATAACTAACGATATAACCGTTCCAACAGGCGCATTTGCGTCTTACTATGCCGGCATCGGAGGGTTTCCGGTTCAGTACACCGCTTTTAGCATGGGGCAAACTACTACTACAACTATTTTAAGTATTACTGACGAAAAAGCGCCGGCAGGTACTTTTGCCATATCGTCTGATTATGACAGGATAAGCATGGATGATCTGAAAGCCATGAGCGGCAGACATTAACCGATATTTTAGCCTTACGAAGTTTTTAAACTTCGTAAGGTTTTTTGTAAGTTTTTTATTAGGTGATATGCAAACAATTGGCTATCAAGCCGGTCCATCCGGTTTGGTGTGATGCACCTACGCCCCGGCCATTATCCCCGTCAAAATATTCATAAAACAATATATAATCTTTAAACTCCGGATCTGTTTGCAGTTTATTATAATCCCCGAACACAGCCCTTCTTCCATCTTTATCGCGCAAAAAGAGCTTTGATACCCTGCTGAATAACTCATTGGCAACTTCTTTAAGCGTCATGAAATTTCCTGAACCTGTTGGGCATTCTACTTTAAATTCGTCGCCGTAATATTGATAATACTTTTGAAGGCTGTCAATCAGCATGTAATTTACGGGCATCCATATAGGGCCGCGCCAATTGCTGTTGCCGCCAAATAAACCGCTGTCACTTTCAGCCGGCGTGTATTTAATGCTAAATTCCATACCGTTAACAGCAATATGAAAAGGATGGTTTAAATGATATTTAGATACCGACCGAATACCATATTCACTTAAAAACTCGTTTTCGTCAAGCATATATTTCAGCAACGATTTCATCCGGTAACTCCGCAACAAACTTATCATGTGCTTGCCAGGAGCCCTGGTTTCATTCCACCTTGATACCAGTGACGCCAGATCAGGACGATTTTCAGCAAACCATTTCATCCTGTCGCTAAATATAGGGTTCCCGGTTATTTCCTCTTCATCCAATACCTCTACCGCAAACAATGGCATTAATCCAACGATACTCCTTACGCGCATTTTATCAGTGCTGTTATCACCGTGACGTATCTGATCGTAGAAAAAACCATCTGTATCATCCCAAAGGCCTTCATTGGTATGCCCCATGTTAGAAAGAGCGCCTGCGATGTAAATAAAGTGCTCAAAAAACTTAGAGGCTATATCGTTATAAGCTTTGTTGGTAACGGCCAGTTCGGCGGCGATACGTAATAAATTAAGAGAATAAGCCGCCATCCAACTGGTACCGTCGGCTTCTTCGAGATGTTCGCCCATTGGCAAATGGGCATTCCGGTCAAAAACGCCAATATTATCGAGCCCTAAAAAGCCACCCTCAAAAATATTATTGCCCGATGCATCCTTACGGTTTACCCACCAGGTAAAATTGAGCATCAGTTTATGAAATATCCGCTCTAAAAACGCTGTGTCTCCTTTACCTCCATTGTCTGCTTTATCTTTCTGATAAATCCTATAGGTTACGGCCGCATGTACCGGCGGGTTGGCATCACCAAAATCCCATTCGTAAGCCGGTAACTCGCCATTAGGGTGGATATACCAGTCTTTTATCAGTAATGTAAGCTGATGCTTGGCAAATGCCATATCAACAGATGCAAGAGGTACACAATGAATAGCCAGGTCCCACGAAGCGAACCATGGGTATTCCCATTTATCGGGCATGGAAATAATATCCTTTGTATTTAAATGCGTCCATTTGCTATTGCGCGCGTTTATGCGTTGGGATGGCGGCACCGGTTTAGCCGGATCGCCTGTCAGCCACTGATGAACGTCGTAATAATAAAATTGCTTGCTCCACAGCATTCCGGCGAAGGCCTGGCGCTGTACAAGGCGTCTATCAGCATCCTTGTTTCCTTGCTGTAAATCGTTATAAAACCCCTCGGCCTCTTTATATCTTATATCAAATATTTGGTCAAAATCTTCAAAGGCATTTTTCACATCAGTCGATAGCCTGAGTCTGAGTGTAATACTTTGTTTTGCCGGAACAGTAACATCATAATTAAATGCTGCTTTTGTGCCAATTTTTTTAGGATTAACCGTATCAGCGCCGTTTACAACATGGTCATTTATTCCGTCTTTAAAAAACTTTTTCCCGTCATCATAATTATAAAGGCGTTTGTTATTGGTTTCGTTATCACAAAACAATGCGTCTGGTGAACCTTCCGCATTTAGCCATAGCTGCCCTAAATCTTTGTGGTAAGCTCCCATAACGCCCTTTGAATCGGCAGACAGATCCGGCAAATAATCATCATAACCCCAATCCCAGGTATTACGAAACCATAAAGTAGGCATTATATTTAATGCAGCATCCTGCGTGCCCCGGTTATGCACGGTTATTTTAATAAGTATATCTTCCTGTTCATTTTTAGCATACTCTACGAAAACGTCGAAATATGCATCCTGATCAAACAAGCCGGTATCTATTAATTCAAATTCGGGATCGTTGCGTCCCCTTCGTTTATTTTCATCGATCAGCCATCTGTAAGGATATTCATTTTGTGGGTATTTATAAAGCATTTTTTGATAGGAATGCGTAGGCGTGTTATCAAGGTAGTAGTAAAGTTCTTTTACATCTTCGCCATGATTGCCTTCGGGATTGCTGAGACCAAAGTAGCGCTCTTTGATGATTGGGTCTTTTTTGTTCCACAGCGCGACAGCAAAACAGAGGAGCTGATCCCTGTCGCAAATGCCCCCTATCCCTTCTTCGCCCCAGCGGTAGGCTTTACTGCGCGCCATGTCGTGGGTAATATAATTCCAGGCATCGCCATTGGCACTATAATCTTCACGTACTGTACCCCACTGGCGGTCGCTAACGTAAGGACCCCACTTTTTCCAGGCGGGATCTTTTAATCGGGTTTGTTCGGCGTTCATGTAAAACTGATCAGGTAGAATTTGAGTTTTTATACAAGTCAAATCTCCATAATCTTTATGATTATTTTACCACGAAACGTAACTGAAAAGAAAGTTTGTTTAAAACTAAACGCTGATAAAAGCTACTGTTGATACTCAAAGATAGCTCTTAGCTATAAAATGACGCTTTATGAAACCAGTTTAAATATGGAAAGATCAATACGGGTACGTTTTGGTAAAGCTGCGATTTATCGGAAAAATCATTAAACAGCCGTTCAAATGTCTGATGCTTTTTACTTACAAAGGCAAGTATTTTAATATCGAGGGTGTCTACAATATGATTGATAGACTCTTTTATACTATGATTTTTTATGTTTCGTAAAAATATTTTACTGTAACTGATTCTCGCTGATATTTCTTCTGCTAATAGTTCCTGTGCGTAACGTTCTTCCATATCCGGAAGCCCCGGGGCCGATATATGCGTAACAAATACCTGGGCGTTGAAAACCTTCAGAAACTGCATCACACCTAAATCACAATACCGTAGATCGGTAATATAGCTGATCCTGTTAAAAAATGCAAAATCCATTTGCTGCGGAAGTATCAGTACGGGGCAATTACTTTCGTTTATCACATTTAATGCATCGCAGGCAGTTTCTTTATTATTTAAGCGGTGTAACTGCTGTTCGTCCATTACAATCAGCCATATATTATGCTCAACAACTGCTTCGCCGATTTTTTGCGAATTGAATCCATTGATCTCAAGACTATTAATTGCCGGCACAAATGTGCCTTCCGGATATTCAATGCCGGTTAATTCGTGCGCTAATTCATTGATATCGAATGCCTCGCTATCGTCCAATAATATATCATCGTCGTTATATTGGAAAAATAACTTTCCACCGGTAACGGTTTGCGCTGCATTACATAGATGCAGATTTGCCTTGCATTGAAGGGCAACTTTTAAGGCTTTAGCAGCGAGTGTTTTTGCTTCCTTAATATCATCAACAAACAACAATATGTTTCTCATAGCGTGAAATTTTATATTTGCTTATAAATTATACGCAAATAGGTTTATAAATGTTTGATTTATTGCGCTTTACATGCGATAAATCAAACAAAAAAATATTGAGGAACTCTATTACAATACTTGCCGGTTTCTTAGGTAAAAAACTAAGTTTTTGCGGTGCCGTAGTGCCCCGTAAATAGTGTAAATAAATGGATTGATATAAAACGTAGAAGTATTATCTTATACATATTTAACTTACGGTAATTCGTTTTATTGTGGGATTTTTGATGAAATATAAAATAAAAAATAACTAAAAAAAGCGGGGACCAGTTTGTAACTGATCCCCGCTTTTAAATGAGGTTTATAAAACTATTACTTAGTTTTCTTGTGCCGAACTCCAGCCATCGCTCCAGCCGCTGCTGCTACCTGTGCTACTGGTTTTCTTTATCAGTTCATCGTATTTAGCGGCTTGTTTTGGTGTTAATACAGCTTTTATTTTTTTAATGGTTGCGGTGCGTAACGGAGCAATAGCAGTTACCATCTTATTGGTATTTCCGTGCTCGTCTGCTTTGATCTTATCAAATTTTTCGGCCGACTCCTTGTAAATTGCAGTTATTTTTTTGGTTTGTTTGTCAGATAGCTTCAGTTCTTTTTGCAATCCTTTGGCTTTTTCAGCCGGATCGGTTACATCAACATGTTTGCTTTGGGCATGGCCTGCTGTTATTAAAGCGATAAATAAGCAGCACATCAGCGAGATTTTTTTCATCTTTTTTTAATTTTTCTGGTTGTTATGTATAAAAGTAGTAATTAGTTTGGATAAATATATAAAATATTCAGATGAATCATTTTGTTTCAGACTAACAAAAAAAAACACTTTGGAATCCTCCCGGTTTACTATTCACTTATTTTATACCATTGGCCATCGGCATACCCATAGGAGCATTTGCTTTCTTTCTAAATGTAAGTTTTGACAAATGAATAACTTCCGGTGAATTATTACCTTCAGTTATATGTAAAAACTGATTGGGTTTAATATTTTTTATCCGTTGCACCGTTTGGCTCCCAGCCCATTTTATCTCAATTTCGTCGATTATTTTTGCCTGTCCTATACCAATTTCCTGCCGCAAAGGCGATGAACCAAAACTTCCGCCCGAGTTAACGTCTTTATATACACTGCGTTGAACTCCGTTTTCGGTAAAAGTCACCTTTATGTGGCTCCCGATTGCTGCTCTGTTTGCTTTTACACCCTCCAGCTTTAAGCTTATCCAGTTATTATTCGACTGACCCGGATTAACATATAGCGAACTCGTGTAATTATCCCCTTTAAATGCGCCCCCCATCTCTATATAAATGTCCTGAATACCGGTATTTCTTAAATCAGCGAACGCAACGGCATGCCCTTTTTGAAGATTACCCAGTCTTGAAGACGTGGTAACATCCGCAAATCTTTTCCCGTCGATATTCTTAAATAATTTATTGGGTATCAACGATTTAAAATCAGGGTTGCCGGTACCGAAATACATATCCGGATAGCCATCATTATCAATGTCGCCAAAGTTACCTCCCATACTATACACTACCTTGTCTAAGCCGGTTTCTTTGGTAACATCGGTAAAAGTGCCGTCTTTATTGTTCCGGTAAAGGTCCACATTTCCAGCCTCCGGAACAGGTTTTCCTAATGCTTCTGCTGCTGCAAAATAACCCGGGTTATGACCACTATTACCGTTATACCCATTATTACTGCTATAGTCAGAGACCAGTAAATCCGGCCAGCCGTCGTTATTATAGTCATAAAACCAGGTGGTAAAGGTGCTTTTTGTATTTTTGGCTAAACCCGCTTTCTCCGTAACATCTTCAAAATCAACATTCATACCACCTTTACCTTTATTTTTAAGCAAATATTTTCTGCCATACATTGTAGATAAAAATATATCCGGCCAGCCATCATTATTGTAGTCAGCAGCGGTAACGCCTTTTACAAATCCTTTTATATCGCAATGGGCATTTTCAGCAACGTTAGTAAAAGTTCCGTCGTGATTATTTATATATAATGCGCATGGATGCTCGCCACCCATATCTCCTCTTCCGGCATTCTCCCTTCCTATAAACACGTCCAGCCATCCATCGTTATTAAAGTCGGCCCAAACAGCCGCCTGTGTGGGGTGCAGAAAAAACAAGCCACTGGGTATGGTAACATCGGTAAATGTACCATCGCCATTATTTCGCAGCAGCGAGCTGGGTTGATTACCGTTCCCATTCATATTCCAGGCACCGCGTAAAACAAAAATATCGATGTTGCCATCATTGTTATAGTCAGTTTGTTCAATGTTCAATCCACCGTTTATTCCTGTTAATCCGGCTTCTTCGGTGCGGTCGGTAAAGGTGCCGTCTTTATTATTTTGAAAATAATGCATTGGGTCATTCAGTTCTAACCCTGATGTTATAATATCCAGGTATCCATCATTATTAAAATCGTCAACAATAACCCCGCCCGACTTGCCATTTATATCCAGTCCCAAATCAGCAGCCATATCAGTAAAGGGTTTAACTTTAACCGCATTCTCTGCATTCAGGTTGGGGATCAACAATTCTTTGGGCACATTATTGGGGTATCCTCCCAAGGTCATAAATGCGAGGTTAAGCAACCATCGTGATTCGAGGTCGTCAGGATGTGCCTTTAAAATTTGTCCGTAAATTTCAATTGCTTTTGTCGAGCCTGTTTTAATCCGGTGTACCCCTCCATCTTTGATGGGGAATATGCAGGAAGCACCGTTATGGTTCAGCATACAGTTATTACGTTCACCCAACCTCATATAAGCAATCGCCATATCCGGCAGCATTTTATCTTTCGCTGTTGAATCCATTCGCTTTGCCAAATCGTCGTAAATTTTTACTGCTTTTTCTTCCTGACCTTCCTTTAGTAACAGCGCTGCTTTCTTTTGCAGGATATCGATATTGGAACGAATACCACTTTTAAGTACGATATCACAATAGAGTAATTGCCCATCAAGGCTATTAGGACTTAAAGCACCATTTTTTCTTTTATTCAGCTCGCTAAGTATATCAATCATCTGCCGGTGGGATGAGTTTTTTCATACGATGTAATGAACCCCACTGTAACCAGTGCAACAACGACGCAGACAACAATTACGATTATCCATTTCGCTTTTATTTTATGAGTTTTCATAGCTGATTTTTTTATTTAAAACATGGGCTTAACCCTTATTTTATGCTCGTCTTTAACTTATTACCGAGTGTCAATCTTTTAATATTTACCAGATTTTCAGGTAAAATAATTCTAACACCTTTATCCGAAATTAATTTTTTTTTGGATTGGCGTTAACATTTTACCCCTGGCAGAATTTTTACTATTAAAACATGTTCAAACGCAAAAGCTAAAAGATTTTAAGATTTTATATATCAGAACAATAGTTTATAAGCCAGGTCGACCGGATTTAAACAGGTATTTTATTTTCATTTGCCCTACAAATGATATGGTATACCAGAATACAATAATGAGGGTAAATGTAGTATTTTATCAAACTGGCTCCTTATAACGTTGTTGTTACAGATTTTAATTACCCAAAAAAGCAGTAAAACAGGGGCTAATTTTAGCCAACCCCTGTTTTATAATTACAGTCTGCTTACTTTTGCAACACCCTGATCTTTTAATTGCGCCGTAATACTATTTCCTATTTTAAGCTGGTAGTCATTGGCATACACATAGCCGCATTTGCTTTCTTTTTAAATGTAAGCTTTGCCAGATGAATAACTTCCGGCGTACTATTACCTTCAGTTATATGTAAAAACTGGTCGGCTTTGATGTTTTTCAATCGCTGTACAGTTTCGCTCCCGGCCCATTTTATTTCAATTTCATCGATTATTTTTGCCTGCCCTATGCCTATTTCCTGCCGCAAAGGCGACGACCCGAAACTTCCGCCTGAGTTAACGTCTTTATAAACGCTTCGCTGAACGCCGTTTTCGGTAAAAGTTACTTTAATCCGGCTCCCGATTGCAGCTTTGTTTGCCTTCACACCTTCCAGCTTTAAACCTATCCAGTTATTGTTTCCCTGGCCCGGATTTACGTATAACGAACTTGTATAACTATCGCCTGAATATGCGCCGCCCATTTTAATAAATATATCCTGGTTACCGTCGTTTCTGAAATCAGCAAAAGCAACACCGTGCCCTTTTTGCAGGTTGCCTATCCTGGAAGATGTTGTCACATCTTCAAACCTTTTTCCACCGATATTTCTAAATAACTTATTCGGCACAAGTGATTTAAAATCGGGGTTACCTGTTCCAAAATACATATCCGGGTAACCGTCGTTATCAATATCTCCAAAATTTGCCCCCATGCTAAAAACAACTTTATCGAGGCCCGTTTCCTTTGTAACATCGGTAAACGTACCGTCGTGGT
>CAZZUU010000103.1:0-11412 GCA_964657275.1 uncultured Mucilaginibacter sp.
ATGTGGTGTTGCCTTATAAAGATCGGTTAAATAGCCTGCCAGTTTTTGTATGATCACCCCCCCTAAACCACCAGCCATTGTGCCTATCCCGATCACTGCGCCAACGCATCTTTTCGGGAACATATCTGATACCGTAGTAAATAGATTAGCCGACCAAGCCTGGTGTGCCGCTGCTCCGATACAAATAACAGCTACCGCTAAAAAGGATGCATAATTACCAAAAACGGCTTTATTACCAAAATATTGGGTGAGCAATAATAATATCGGGAAGAGTGCGATAATCAACATGGCAGTCATCCTGGCCTTGTATACGTTCATGCCCCGGTTAATCAAAAACATGGGCAGGCTACCGCCGAACGTACTGCCGAAAATTGCAATACCATATACGATAAATGTCGGCCACATTACCTGTTCGCCCGTCATGCCGAATTGCTTCTTTAAATAATCGGGCAACCAAAATAGGAGGAACCACCAAATGCCATCTGTTAAAAACTTACCGGCAAAAAAGGCCCAGGTTTGTGGATAAACGAAAAGTTTAAGCCAGGGTATTTTCTGGCCAACCGCAACATCTTCCGACGGTGCAACGTGAGCAACTAGGTCGTCGCTATGTATATAGTCGAACTCTTCTTTAGTTAAATTTTTATGTGCGGCTGGCGTGCTGTAAAACGCAAACCAAAAAAACAACCAGATAAATCCCAATGCTCCAGTGATTATAAAAGCATACTTCCATCCTGGGTCATTACCCCAAAAGGCCAAACACCATGGTACAAATAAGGCTGCTACCATTGCGCCTATATTTGAACCGCTGTTAAAAATACCCGTAGCCAGCGCACGTTCTTTTTTTGGAAACCATTCGGCAACGGTTTTTATGGAAGCCGGGAAATTCCCCCCCTCGCCAATGCCAAATAAACTCCGTATCGCTATATGTACGGCAACGGTACTCCCCGCAAGGGCGTTCAGCATGCCAAAAACAGACCATACGATTAAGGACAATGCCAACCCCAGCTTTGTACCAATTTTATCGATAAACCAACCGGCGAAAACAGTTACGAAGGCATAAAAAAACGTAAAACATGAAGTTAGATTTGAATAATCCTTGTTGCTCCAACCAAAACCACCCTTTGCAACCGGTGTTGAAAAGAATTCCTTCAGGTAACTGATTACCTGGCGGTCCATATAATTGATGGTGGTTGAAAACAGCAAAAGCGCCACTATCACCCACCGGTATCTTCCAATACGGGTTTCTGTCATTTTTTGAGTTAGATTATGTTGATTGGGTTAGATTAAGTTTATTTAGTTGGATTGGGCAGCTTGAGTTAGATTTAGTTTATTGGGTTATATTGGGTTTAAATACGTCGATTGAGTCGGGCCAGGCTTGTATAGTTGTTAACCTAATCAACCACTCACTTAATCAACTCAATCAACCAACTATCTGCACGCCCTAACTATCTCTAACGCTTCTTTAACCGAAGCGGTTAGCTCATCGTACTTTTTGCCTTCCATTACGTCTTTACTGATGAGTTTGCTGCCCATGCCAACAGCACAAACACCTGCTTTAAACCAGCCTGCAATGTTTTCTTTACTTAGCTCAACGCCGCCGGTAGGCATAAATAATAAGTTTGGAAACAATTCTTTTATGGCCGATAAAAATCCGGGGCCTAATATATTGCCGGGGAATAGTTTAACTACGCTGGCTCCCAATTGCTCGGCTTTGATGATCTCTGACGGTGTCATACAACCCGGAACCCAAAGCATGTCGTATTTATCGGCAACCGGTATAACATCTTCAACAAGGCCTGGGCTGATGATATAGTCGGCACCAGCATCAATAAAGGCCTGTGCGCTTGCGGCATCTTTTATAGTCCCTATGCCCAAATACATGCCATTTAATTCTTTGTCACAAATTTCGCGCAGTTTGGCGAAATTCTTTAGGGCGGCTTCACCTCGGTTGGTGTACTCAACTGTGCGGATACCGGCTTTATATAATGCGTGTAAGATATTTACGCTTACTTCTGCGTCTTTATTAAAGTATAGTGGTAAAATCCCCTGTTCGGGTATCAGTTTTAAAAGGGTAGCTTTCTTATCCATGTTCATTAAATATCGGTTTATATCGTTGGGGTCTAAATGTAGAAAAGAAATAAGAGAAACCTTGAACAAACGCGCAAAATTGTTACAAAATTTACGCAATCGTTTACGGTGTTTTATGTCAAAAAACTTAGTTTTTAGTTTGGTTTAATGTATTTTTGGCGGCCCTGATAAGCTAATTATTTTATAAACCTATTTTCGAAATTAAAATATATTCAAATCACGATGTCTAAAAAAGTTGTAACGCTGGGAGAAATAATGCTGAGGCTGTCTACTCCCGATTATAAAAGATTTGTACAAAGCGACAGCTTTGATGTTACCTATGGCGGCGGCGAGGCAAATGTTGCCGCGGCACTTTGCAATTATGGCCTGGATGGAGTTTTTGTATCAAAGGTGCCGGCAAATCCAATAGGCCAGGCGGCAATTAATCATTTACGCCGTTTCGGTGTCGACACGCAATTTGTAGCTCGTGGCGGTAAACGTTTAGGGATTTATTTTTTAGAAACAGGTGCATCAATGCGCGCTTCGCAAGTGGTTTACGACCGCGCGGATGCAGCGATCTCGGAAGTTGATATTTCCGAATTTGATTTTGATAAGATATTTGAAGGCGCCGACTGGTTTCACACCACGGGAATTACACCCGCGTTGAGCGATAAAGCTGCCGCCTTAACGGAAGCTGCCTTAAAAGCTGCCAAAGCAAAAGGGATTACCACCAGCATCGACCTTAATTACCGCAAGAAACTTTGGAGTAAAGAAAAAGCCCGTGAAGTAATGACCCGGCTTTGCCAATATGTAGACGTTTGCATAGGTAACGAAGAAGATGCCGACACCACATTAGGATTTAAGAGCGAAGGCACCGATGTTACCAAAGGCGAATTAAACCTTGATGGTTACAAAGATGTATTCCAGCAAATGAAGGCCAAATTCGGTTTTAAGTACATCGCATCAACATTAAGGGAAAGCCACAGCGCATCTGATAATGGCTGGAGTGCATTGGTTTATGATGGATCAGAATTTTATCACACCAAACAATACGAGGTGCGTATAATTGACCGTGTTGGCAGTGGCGATTCATTCGCGAGCGGATTTATATACGGCCTGGTTACGGGTTTAAAAATGGCCGATGCCGCCGAATTTGGTGTTGCCGCATCTGCCATAAAACATACCATCCCCGGCGATTTGAACCATGCTACCTTATCGGAAGTACAGGAACTGGTGAAGGGCGACGGATCTGGACGAGTTCAGCGGTAGAATGAAGTCGGAAGTCAGAAAGTCGGAAGATAAATTTGACCAATCTATAGAAAAAAATGATCATAGATACTTTAGCAAATGCCGGTACTTATACCGGCTTGCATAAAAATTTCAAAGAAGCTTTTGAATACCTGCAAACGCAGGACCTTGAAGCACTGGAACCCGGCACTTATGCAGTTGCGGATGGCATCAAAGTAATCGTTTCTGAAAAGGGCGGCGTTAGTGCTGAAACCGCTGTGCAGAAATTTGAGTGCCACAATAAAAATATCGACATCCAGCTTTGTATCCGGGGTAACGAAACTATTGGATGGAAACCACGGGCAGATTGTACATCCCCGAAAGGTGATTACAATGAAGAAAAAGACGTAACATTTTTTAACGACGCGCCTGATATGTACTTCCATTTAAAAGACAGCCAGTTTGCTATTTTCTATCCTGAAGACGTGCATGCACCAATGATCGGCGATGGACTAATCAAAAAGCTAGTGGTGAAAGTCAGATTTTAAATTCCCCACGTAGAGACGCAATACTTGCGTCTCGGAATAGGTTTGTTAATATGCAAGATGTTATTTTTATCAGACCGGCCCTGCAGCAGGATGCGCATGACATAAATGTGCTCACGGAAGAACTTGGTTACAAGAATTCATTAAACGAAACTATTTTTTACCTGGATATCATCCAAAAAGACATCGATCATGCAGTTTTTGTTGCTGCGCTGGGTGGCAAGTTAATAGGATGGATAGAAGTTGCCTGCGTAACAAGGCTTGAATCAGGTTTGTTTTGCGAAATAGTGGGATTGATCGTCAATGAAAAACATCGCGGGATTGGTGCGGGCAAACTATTAATTGATAGTGCGATAAAATGGAGCAGCGAAAAGAAAAGTAAAAAAATAAGGGTAAGGTGCAATGTAAATAGAAAGGATTCCCACCTTTTTTATGAGCACATCGGTTTTTCGGCCACAAAAGAACAAAAGATATTTGACCTAAAATTACTGTAGAGACGCAATACCTTGCGTCTCTGAACACAGTTATTAAAAATTAAAATATCGTTTAGCGTTGTAATAACAAATATCCTGTATAATTTTCCCTGTCCAGGTGATATCATTGGGCAGTTCTCCATTTTCGATATCGTTACCAAAAAGGTTACAAACCAACCTTCTGAAATATTCGTGCCGCGGATAAGACAGGAAGCTGCGCGAGTCGGTAAGCATGCCTACCATCCTGCTGATAAGCCCGATATTTGAGAGTGTATTCAACTGCTTAGTCATACCGTCCTTTTGATCAAGAAACCACCATGCCGAACCAAATTGCATCTTTCCGGCTACAGAACCATTGTTGAAATTGCCGGCCATGGTAGCCATCAATTCATTATCTGCCGGGTTGAGGTTGTACAAAATAGTTTTTGTGAGATTATCTTCAGATTCGAGCCTGTTCAGGAATTTACCCAGGCTCCTCCCCTGCAAAAAATCGCCGATCGAATCGTATCCCGTATCGGGACCTAATTTATTCAAGGCGCCCCGGTTTACATTTCGTAATGCCCCCACGTGAAATTGCTGTACCCATGCTTTTTCATTATCCCAAACAGCAAAATGGTACAACATTGCCGATTTGAATTTCAATATTTCATCCGGCAGCAGCGCTTGCTCGGTGCGTATTTTTGTAAATGTAAGCCTGATCTCCTGTTCCGTATAATCTTCAGCGTATATATGCTCCAAACCGTGATCCGAAAGGCTGCACCCATTTGCCGCAAAAAAATGATGCCGTTTTTTCAACGCATCCAGGTAAGCATCCAGGCTTTCAATAGTTGAATTACTGATAGTCTCTAATTTATTGATATAGGCATTCAAGGCTTTTGTATTATCCGCCTCCATGGCCTTATCCGGCCGGTAAGCCGGAAGAACCTTTACTGAGTAACCATCCTTTTTAATGGTTTGATGATATGATAAATCGTCGGTTGGGTCGTCGGTTGTACAAACCACCTCTACATTTTTGCTTTTGATGAGGTTTCGCACGCTGTATTCCCGTGAACGAAGTTTTTCGTTACACTCATCATATATTCTTTTTGCTGATTCGGGTGATAATAATTCATATATACCGAAGTAACGCTGTAATTCCAGGTGTGTCCAGTGGTACAACGGATTACGAACGGTATAGGGCACGGTCGCGGCCCACATTTCAAATTTTTCCCAATCGCTTTTCCCACCCGTTATATACGATTCATTTACACCGTTGGCACGCATGGCACGCCATTTATAATGGTCGCCCAACAGCCATATTTTGGTAAGACTATCGAAATTAATATCCCCGGCTATCTGATCGGGCGGCAAGTGGCAATGGTAATCTATAATAGGAAGTGCAGCTGCGTATTCATGATATAAACGCTGGGCTGTTTTGGTTTCCAGCAAAAAGTCTTCGTCTAAAAAAGTTTTCATATCCGTTGTGCCGGTAAACGGCATAATAATTAATTGGCCCGATGTACCGGATTAGTTTATCGGCGGCAATATACTTTTAATGCTGCAAATTGTTAAAACAAGTTGAAATATTGGCAGGAGTCAAATTAAATTGTGTTAAAAAAATTAACTAATTAATCCCAGTGATATGCTTAACACACACAGAAGACTGTAAAAAAACACGATTAAAAAATTAACATTTTTTAACTATTAATATAATTAATATATTAGAAATAAATAATTATTTTTACTACTTAATTAACAGCATTAAAAACTGTCAGTTAATAGTTAAATTATAAAAGCAGGAATAGCGCAAGGCCAATCCTGCTTTTCGTTTTTATAACTTATTGTCTTAAAGTAGCCTACGTTTTTTACATAGCACATCACGATTGTGAAAACACGGTGTTAATTGGGTTATTTAACGGTATATTTTATGACTTTTATTTGTAGCTTAACAACCCAAAGTTGTAGTAGCCGGATCGTCTGAGATTCTTCAGACGGGAAATTGTGTAATATGGGAAACCAGGTAAAAAATTTCGACACGTTACCATCTCCCAGAAGCCTGAGATCAAAATATTACAAAACATTTCGCCAGCGAATTTCAGCGAAAACAGGCCATCTTTTAAAACCGGATCATAATCAAAAACTAATTGCCCGGCTCAAAGAAGAGCTCAATCTTCTTGCATTTAAGTTTCGGGCTGTATTTGATAGTTCAAATAGCTATTTTATTATACTGGAAAAAGAACTGGACATTGTTGATTGTAATAAAGCGTCGCTAAAACTGGTTAAAAAGCTGTTCGGTAAAAAGATAGCCATCGGAGAAAAAATTACAAACTTTTTGCATCCATCATCAGCCAAAATTGTCACAGACCTTTGTGACAGAACCATCGGCGGCGAAAGTTTTGCAGTTGAACGAAAAATAGGTTACCTGGATAATAAAATCACCTGGTGGTCTTTTGAATTTTCGCCCGCAATGGATCTGAGAGGGAATATAACCGGCCTGGTTTTTAACGCCACTGACATCACTAAAAGAAAAGCCTATGAAGCTAAAATATTAACGCAGCGCAAAAAGCTAATGGATATATCTGCTATCCAGTCCCATGAGATCAGGGGCCCAGTTTGTACCATTATGGGGATAATGAGCCTGATAAAAGAAAGCGGTTATGAAACTGACCGGAAATATTTGATGTTACTGGAAACGACAACAAATTTGTTGGATAAAAACATCCGTGATATTGTTGATATTGCAGGTGGTGATTAATAAAACGCAATTTATTTACTATTACCGATCACGTTAGCAATGATTTAATTGTCTAAAAAACCACTAATAACCATAATAAGCCTGTCGATGTCAAAGGGCTTGGCAATATAAGCGTCGGCAAAGTTGTAACCGGCAATCTTCTCTATATTCATATCAGCAGAAATAATGACAACGGGGATATGACAGATAGCCTCATCGGCTTTTATCTCACCACACAACTTACCCCCCAACCCATCAAGAAGGCGATGATCGAGCAAAACCAGGTCGGGATTAAGGTCTTTTATATAACCAACGGATCGTAAAGTTAAGGAAGCAACCACAGCATACCCGGCATCATTGAGTAAGTAAGTAGTCAGATCGAGAATATCGGCATCATCTTCAATAATAAGGATGGTTTTCATTACGCTGCGGTATGCCTCAAATATAAAAACCAATCTTCAATTATAGAAATAATATAATTATTTTATTAATAGTTAATATTTTATATCGCCCTAGTATTAACTAGCTTTCTTATTTATCAATGATGCTATAATGACACCGATAAATAATCCTGAAATACCGGTAACGATTACGGTTCCAAACTGAGACAGTGAAACGCCATTTGAAAACCGGACAATTACTGTAATGAAGGTGACCGCTAATATCACAATCCAATAATTAAAAATATTTTTTTTTTGTGTATTCTCCTTCTTTGGCAAAACAAAAACAATCCAAAAAATAGTTAGAAAACCTATTAAGGTGCTGATGTGTTGGGCAACGTTGTAAACTCTGATAGTATGACCATCAAAATTTAATTGATGCCTCAAAAATGATATACGATAAACAAAATATCCACCCGGGTGAGTAAAGCTATCCCAAAGTAAATGAGAGGCCGCACCTGTTAAAACACAAAAACCTACGATTACAAAGTACTTTACCGAAAAAGGATCCTTGCTATTCCCTTTGAAAATGGAAATCCTTCTATTCAACGCAACGGGTAAATGATCAATTAAACAATCCTTAACTACTTTATTAAATATTAAAACTACAATTAATCCTAAAGGCAAATCAAACCAAAATAAGCCCAACCATGAGTGGCTATATAAACTCTTTACATTCATTCGTATGAAATATTCAAAATCAGGTATCATACTTCCGATAACTAAGCCTGTCATCGAAATCCATTTTCTTGGAAGATATTTAAAAGGCAATACAGCTACTGGGTGAGAAAAGGTAAAAGGCATTATCGAGATAAAATGATAGTTGGGCTAATGTAAACATTCTGGTGGACTGATGGATTTCTCCTGTCAAAATCGTGATATTTTAATAGCTATCAAAACAAACCTACTTTCAATTTGTACTGTTAGATGGCATAGATAATAATTTTCGCCTGTTAAATACGGTTAACAATATTGTTACCTTAGGTAAACTATGTTTTTGCCATATTTACACAAAAAATAACGCCTATTCGTGTGTTTTTTAATACGTCAGAATAGGCCTACCTTAAAATACTTTTTGATAAATAATATTTATTAAAAAGATATAAATCATACCGTTACATATAAATGACTAACATTTCTTTTTTCATTAGTAAGATGCGGGTTGTTTTGTTGATGTTAGCTTTAAGTTGTTTATCGTTTGTTAGCTTCGCACAAAACACAAATACAAACCCGCTGCCCGTACCCCAGGCACCAATAGATACAGATAAAAAAGGGATACCGGTATTTAAGAATTCACCCGATACTGGTGCGGTTCAAAGTTTAACATTGCAGCAATGTATAGATTATGCATTATTACATCAGCCGGCATTAAACCGGTCGTTAATTAACATTAACATCGCCAAAACCACAAATGCCATAAATTTGGCCGGATTGCTGCCGCAGGTAAACGCCAACGGCGACCTGATCCATTATATACAGCAATCAAACGCCAGTAACAGCGTAGTTACCGGTACCGGAACTACTACAAGTACAACAACTGGCGGTACCGTAACCCCTGTAACAGGCTCTACAGGAACCAATACAACCGGGACATCAGCAAGGAGCAACGGATTTTCAAACACATTTATTCCCGGCATAAGCGTTTCACAGTCTATATTCAGCCCAAGCCTTTTATATGCTTACAAAAGTGCGCCATTATATATAAAGCAGGCGGAAGAAGTTACCGATAGCACCAAAATATTCCTGGCTTCATCCATCAGCAAATCGTTCTACAATGTATTACTTAACCTGGAGCAGATAGGCGTTTTAAGAGAAGATACGGCGCGTTTGGATAAAAACCTTCGCGATGCTTACCACCAATATAAAGGGGGCATTGTCGACGAAACAGATTACCTGGAGGCGAGTATTACTTTAAATAATTCAAAAGCACAACTGAGGCAGGCCAACGAAAACATTGTTCCGCAATATGCTGCATTAAAGCAATTAATGGGCTTCCCGCCGGAAAAACAATTTAATGTAAATTTCGATACCCTGGAAATGATGAGGTCCATCAACCTGGACACGACTAAACAGCTTCGATATGAAAAACGCATAGAATACCTGCAGTTGCTAACCCAAAAAGGCCTGCAAACGCAGCTGATAAATTATTACCGTTCTGCCTTCCTGCCAACAGTTTCCGCATTTTTTAATTACAACCTTGCTTTTGAAAATAACCGTTTGCCGGACATACTGCAAACTTCTTATCCAAGCTCACTAATAGGGTTGTCGTTAAGCATCCCTATTTTTACCGGCTTTGCGCGAATCAACAATGTAAAAAAGGCACGCTTGCAGGAGCAGTTGCTGGATTGGAACGAAACCGAATTAAAGTCGCAGATTTATACCGAATACACTTCTGCCTTAGCAAATTATAAAGGCAATTTGTATAATCTTCAATTGCTGCAAAAAAATGTAACGATGGCAAAGCGCACCTATTTTGTTGTAACGCTTCAATACAAACAAGGTATTGTGGCGTACTTAAACGTAATTACAGCCGAATCTAATTTAATAACATCAGAAATAAGCTATTTAAATGCTTTATCACAGGTGCTATCGAGCAAAATAGACCTGGAAAAAGCTATGGGCGATATTACATATTAATATTTTTAACCGACCCCCTCTATGAATAGAGTAATATTTAGTACCATTTTTATAAGCTGCATCATTTTGGCATCTTGTAAAAAGAAACAGCCACCTGTTAACCCCGAGGTGCCCGTTAACCTGATGAGCTTACAGGCAAAGCGCGTATTATATTACGACCAGTATCCTTCAACTACCAATGCGCTTAGCCAGGTTAACCTGCTGCCCGAAGTACAGGGTGCTATCACCGCGATATATTTTAAAGAAGGCAGTCATGTTACAAAAGGCCAAAAATTATACGAAATAGACCGACGCATATACCAGGCTAACTACGATGCAGCGGTTGCTAATTTAAAAGTATCAGAAGGCACTTTAAAACAATCGCAGGAAGACGCCGATCGTTATGAATACCTTAATAAATATAACGCAGTAGCCAAACAGTTATATGATCATGCTATCGTTACCCTTCAAAACTCGAAGAACCAGGTAAAATCATCGGAGGAAGCAGTAAAGTCGGCTAAAACTAATTTAAACTATGCGATTATCACTGCACCGTTTGATGGCACCATCGGCTTAAGCCAGGTGAAACTTGGTAATGTGGTGACAACAGGTACTACTGTTTTAAATACGATATCAACAGACGACCCAATGGCGGTCGACTTTGTTATCAATGAAAAACAGTTGCCAAAATTTGAATTATTGCAAAGTGAAAAACATAGCGCTGTTGATTCCTTATTCACGATTTTATTGCCAGACGGTTCGCTTTACCCTTATACCGGTAAAATATCGGTAATTGACCGTGCCGTTGATGCACAAACCGGGTCAATTACTATCAGGCTCGTTTTTGCAAACCCCAAATATTTTTTAAGGCCGGGTATGAGTTGCGTAGTACGTGTGCATAACCAGGAGAAAGGGCCGCAACTGTTATTACCAAGCAAAGCCGTTGTTGAACAGATGGGCGAATACTTTGTGTTTGTTGCCAAAGACAGTGTGATTAACGACCCGAAGGCTAAATCGGATACATCCAATAAAAAACCAAAACT
Organism: uncultured Mucilaginibacter sp.; assembly: GCA_964657275.1. GTDB lineage: Bacteria > Bacteroidota > Bacteroidia > Sphingobacteriales > Sphingobacteriaceae > Mucilaginibacter. The sequence continues at coordinate 11,125 of CAZZUU010000103.1, forward strand.
GGTTGCGGTTCAAAAAAAGGTGCAGGTGGGGCAAACCATCGGTGCCAACGTGATCATAAAAAGCGGGATCAAACAAGGCGATAAAATAGTTACTGATGGTGTTCAGTCATTACACGATGGATCGCTGATCACTACCGCAAATAAAGTTGGGCCTTCGCAAGGCAAAGGCGGCCATTAACAGCGTTTTTTTATAAAGCTATTTCTACCTGTAGATGATGAATAATGTATGATTGCTAATACTTTTATAAAAAGACCGGTAACTGCTATAGTTATATCTATTGTATTGGT
>CAZZUU010000104.1:0-11359 GCA_964657275.1 uncultured Mucilaginibacter sp.
CAAGGCGGTAGGCAGTAAAACAGATCATAACGGCATTGATACCGGCGATGTGTCGAAAGTAGATATAGAATCCTCCATTGCCAATAATATCATCACCCTTAAACGCACCAAAATACGCATGGCCGGTTTCAGGCTGCGGTTTGACGGTCAGGTGAGTTTTGATAACAAGCTGAACCTGCATTTCAGGCTCGGCTTGCCTCCGCTTGGCATATTCGGCATCCCGATGACCATCACCGGCACACAGGCAAAGCCTATCATACACTTAGGTAACGGTAAAAAAGAGGATGAGTTGCAGGAAACGGATGATGCGGATGCGGGGAGTTAATATTAAGCACTGACAATTTTTTATAACAGCAGTGCCCGGCGCGCAATTGCTACCGCACTCTGTGGTTGTATCATGTTAGATGCAAACTACAGGCATATTAATTCGTAGACAACAGTTTACAGCGGACAGCGTTGGTAAATCGGGTAGATAGTGGTTCAAAAAATACTGTTGATATTATAAGCTTAAGTTGAATTTTTGTAAATTTGTTATTATGATACGGAAGATATTAAAATCTGACAAGAATAGTCTTACGCTTGAACTGCCGGATGACGTGGTGGGAAAAATGATTGAAATCATCGCATTTTCTGTTGAAGATGCTAAGATAGTTGCCAACAACACCATCTCAAAAGAAGCAAGAATTGCCGCTTTGAAAGATAATTTGAAAAAATTTGCTTTTAACAGCGGAGGCTATAAATTTGATCGTGACGAAGCGAATGACTATGAGTAATATTGCTATTGATACCAATATATTGCTTTATGCATTAGATGATTTTTATCCGGATTTTCTATTTCATGCAAAATTTTCTTAGATGTAAACTTTTTACAATCCCTTACAAAGCCGGTATCGGTAGTGTATCAGTTTTGTTGATATTAAGTTAACCCGCTGTCGTAGGCGTCTACGGATTTCGCTAATGAAAAGTAAATTAAAAAATCGAATCATCTATCTGGTAATAATATTTTGTGTAATTGTTGCTATTACTGTTTACTTCTTTCACACCCTTTCTGACGATAGAAAAAATGCTTTGAAACAGGAAAAAATTGACGGAACTTACTTTTCTGATAAACCTTTTGCAGAATACGAAAAAGATTTAAAGTTGTCTAAAAGTATGGAATTTAAAGGTGCGATTTACAGTAAAACAAGAAGCCCAATAGAACAGTTCATTTATAGGAATACTTATGTTTTTTTATATAGTTTACCAATTAAATCCAACAAGCATTTATCCGAAATCTTAAGAATAAAACATGTCGGCTTTAGCGTGACTTCCCCTACTACTTATTATGAGCTTACTGATCCTTATAATTTTAAAGAGCATAGCATTTACAGTATAATCTATAAATCAGGAACCCCCAAACCGGGGTCGGAAATAGATTTTTATTTATCAGGTAGTACTATTAAAATTTCAAAAAAAAGCGATACAGTTTATAGTTGTAGTGCGCAAATTGGCAATTTTTCTATAAGCTATAATAATTTTGATATTGCTGATTTCTATGGTGAAGAGAAATCTGGCAAAAAATTAGAGTTGTTGCCTGTTAATATTACTTTTGAAGAGAAAAATGGACATTATTATGTATTCTTGATGATCCAGAGGAAATAAATAGCCACGCAGTCCACAGCGGGCCACATTAGCCTCGTATGTTAATCCATAGTATGATAAGAATTTATCTAACAATAATTTTAACCGGATTGCTGGCTACCATACCGACCCAGGCCAAACCAATAGTTGACAAAAACAAAATACATAATTGGTAATTAAACAACACAATGAACATATCACATATAATCTGGGGATCAGTTATGATTTGCGTTGGTATTTTTATAGTTATTCTTCAAATAAAATGGTTTAAAAAAGGCGGGAAAGATTCATTTGGATATCAAGGGCAGTTAATGATGGCAGGTTTTGCCCTTATCTTGGTGGGCGTAATCATCGTGGTGAAAAGCTTATAAACCGCACGCTGTCCGATTTCTATGATTTAAGCAATTAATTTAGAATAATTTTTTTCATAGGTCCTGTTTTGATTTACGCAAGCAAAAACACGTAGAATTAACTTATTTCTTACAGCATTAATAGTACTCATTCTGTTCTTGTTTTCATTAACTACTTTACGCTGATAATAGCGTTTTAGCTCTTCATTATTTTGTATAGAGACCATTGCAGCAAGATGCAGGAGTGTTTTTAGTTTCTTATTAGCCATGTGTGACACCCTGGCTTTGCCTTTGAATAAACCAGATTCTTTTGTAAAAGGTGCGACTCCAGCATGACATGCAAACTTTTTAGGATCTTTAATATCCTTAAATTCATTAGTGGAAATTATAATCATAGTAGCAGTCACTTTGCCAATACCACTTACGGATGTGACTAAGCTAAACAGGCGTTTTAGCTCCGCGTCCGTTTCAACTATATCTATAGCTTTTTCAGCTTTTTTCAAATCCACTTCAATAGCGGCAAGCGTTTTTGAGCATAGCTGGTCATTTTGTTTTGCCAGTTTTTTATTAATAAAGATACCTGTTTCTTTAAGTGGTGTTTTCAATGATTTCTGAGCTTCCACTAATCGTGATCTGATAGCTGAGAAATGGGCCAATTGCTCAACAACCTCCCTTTTAGGCTGCCATAAACGTAATTCTTCGCGGTTTTTATAAGCATATTCAGCTATACGAATCGCATCTATCTTATCGCCCTTGCCTCGGATATTACCCAGGGAGTTTTTGATTTGTGAAGCAGCTTCCAAGCAAATATTGGCTTTCTTTTTATGAAGGCAGCCTAACAAGTAATTATTATAAATGCCTGTATGCTCCATGCAGAAAACAGCGCCGTCAAAGTTAAACCCCGGCAGCTTAAATAACTCTTTAAGGAAGGCGAGAATATCCGGCGGATTATTGGCGATCTCCTTGTGAAACAAAAGCGTTTTACCGTGCATAACGGCAAAGTCCAGTTCGTTTTTTGATACATCTGTACCAATGAAATAGGTAAATTCCATAACTTTACTTTTAAAATGTTAGTAACAGGGTTAACGGTTTAAACACAATCAATACCTTACTAATGAGCCTGGGAACTCTAATTTCTATTTGATGCTTGTTTAAACAACTGACAGAGGATTAAATCGGACAATAGGCCTGAATACCTGGTAGTCTCGCTTAAGGCGCCTCTGTCAGCGTTAACCTTTTCAACAAAAATCAGGGTTATTAACAAAAGAAAAAGAAGCAAAAAGAAAACTTCAACAAGCAATAACAACTTTATTTTATTGATTTGCTAATCTAAAGGTAGACTCCGTCTACGGATTAGTTATGTGTGTAGTCTACACTAATAAAACAAACAATCCACCTCTGCCGAAACATTATTTAATATCAAAATATATCGACGAGGCTGTCAAACCACTAAGCAGGGTCGTAGAAAGAAAATATTCTGTTCCATTTTTCCAATAGACAGGTGTATCAATATTTGATAACTCATACCCTACATAGTAAATATCGGGTCCGCTAATAGTCATACTATTAACGGCTCCAATGTTATTGGTGGTCGGAAGTACGTATTCCGCCCCGTTTTTCCAATATACAGGTAAGCCGGGGGTGGAGTTTCCATCTGATCCTGCACAATAAACGTCCGGCCCGGATACCGCCATCGCAGTAACCCCCCCATAAGAATTTTTTAGAGGAAGAATATTTTCGACCCCGTTTTTCCAATACACGGCAAATCCGGTTTCACTTCCTCCAAAATATATATCCGGTCCAGCGACTACCATCGAGGTTACTGATGCATTACCACCTGTTATCGGCAAAACGGTTTCTATCCCATTTTTCCAATATACAGCTCGGGAACCGTCGTAACCCGCGGAATAAATGTCTGTCCCTTGTATCCCCATTGTGCTAACCACCGCATTTGCGCTAGTATAGGGAAGCTGTGTTTCTACCCCATTTTTCCAATAAGCGGGTGCGTACCCATCGGTGCCTGCAAAATATATATCTGTGCCCGATAACAAATATGTCACCGCGCTTCCCTGCATGCTGGTGGTCGGCAGCGAATTTTCTACATCATTTTTCCAATATACGGCACTGTTGGCATCACTTCCGACAAAATATAGGTCAGTACCAGATGTAAATATACCGCTAACCGTAGCGGACTGTCCGGTACGTGGAAATATGGCTTCTACTCCGTTTTTCCAAAATACATCAGCACCGCCAAAATACGTATTGGTTGTAAGTTTATAGGTAAAAACCGGCCCTGCTTTAACAGCCGATGCCGTAGTGGATACACTTACAGGCCCCGTACCCGCGCCGACAGGCACTATTGCCCTTAATGAAGCGGATGTAGCACTTTGAACTATAGCCGGCACACCATTAAATTTTACGATATTATTAGCTGCCGTATTACTAAAGTTTATACCTGTTATAGTTACTATTGTATCGTATCCCCCGGATGAAGGGGAGATAGCACTAATGGTTATTATAGGAGCTACAACGGTAAAAACAGGTCCGTCAACACCGGCCGAAGTGGTTGTGGATACATTGACTGCCCCGGTAGTTGCACCTAATGGCACTACCGCCTTTATTGTTGTTGATGTAGCACTGTTTATAACTGCCTGAAAGCCGTTAAACTTTACAATATTGTTGCCAAGGGTGGTACTAAAATTGGTTCCTGTTATAGTAACCACGGTATCTGCACTACCTGTGGAAGGAGAAATTGAACTTACCGTAATAACTGGTGTAGGCGTAACAGTGGGAGGTGAAGGACTGTCTTTTTTGCTGCAAGACATGGCAAGCATAAGGCATGTAGCTATAATTACAAAGTTTAGATTCTTCATTAAATGTTGATTAAATATAACCTTTCTTGATAAGTTTAGTAAACCCCCAAACGTAAAGAAAATTAATTAGTTTTTATCCGCAATGCGTAGGCGATTATAACGGGTGAATAAAGTCGAGCGTATCCACGCTGTAGATTGTGTCTACGGATTAAATATTGTAGCTTGCTGATCGTGAATGATGTAGCCTTTTCCTGCCAAAATAATTTGTGTATTTAGTACTGTTAAAAATATTGATTAGGTACTGTAGTTGCAAACTACAGACATAGTGATCCGTAGATGCAATCTACGGACAGCATTGCAATGAGGGGTGACTGACTGGAATAAAATATCAACAGTGAAAAATTTTATTTTTTTGTTACTTATTTTAATAATCAGTTCTTGCGTTAGCAAAAGCATTGAAGAGGCTAAAGCCGAAACATTGGTAAAAAATTATTTAGATAGCTTGGAACATAATAAGAAAGGGTATAAAATAATAGGGTTTGAAGATTTACGGGCAACCTATACCATGGTCGAAGATGCCCCAAATTATGATAAATACAAAAACAATCAATTAAAACTGGATAGTATAAAACGAGGCTTTTCCCCAAAAATCCGATCCTGGGTTATATTTGTGAAATTTAGCGGCAGGGATTTGGAGGGTAATTTCGGAGAGCACATTTTTTTATTTGCTATAGATAAGGATATGTTAAAATGTTCTTCACCTTTCCAAGCTGATAATATGCCTTGGTAATAAAATCGCGGTAGTGGGCAGTGCATCGGTTTTATTGATATAACTCAGAACAAAAATTCATTGAAATCGGACAGGGGGAGTCTACGGGCAGCGGGGGGGCATAGTGATCCGTAGACACAGTCTACGGACAGCGAGGCAATTCCTTTTCAGAAACGAGCATGCAGCGAGTTAAACACAATTTAAAGATAGCGTAGACTAAACCCAATAATAATATTTGTTCAAAATTTATACTTTGCCGTACATTAGCCTTTACGATAATCCAAGTGTATGATGAGAATTTTCCTGACAATAATTTTAACCGGATTGCTGGTTAGCAGTGCAAACGCACAAGTTTCATTTTCGCCGGTTGAAAGCAAACTGAGCATAATAAAAAGCAACGATTTGACAGAACTTGTTTGCACAAGTCCGGCCGTTTCGATCAAATTTAGTTTGAAACGCAAACTGGCTATTATGCCGCAAAATAATTTTTGTGAAGTGGGCGGCCAAACTATACAAATCACCCCGTTAAAAATCAATAGCTATAAAAAGGACGTTCCCGGACAAAGCCCAAATAGCGAAAAACAATTGCTGGAAGCGTATTCAAAATATGAACTGGATTATTTTAAGAATGACCTGCACATTGAATTAATAAACTCCAGTAATCAGTGGGTTGTTATCAAAGCAAAGGGGTGGTTTATCTGGTATTTTAAAGTAGGTAATGTGCCGGCCCAGGCAGACAAGCCAACGAAAATTCAGCTTTTCGCTTCTACAGTAATTGGAGACAATATTTTAACAATTAATGCCCCCGTATTTACTGACGATGACTTTACCAAAGCCGGGTTAATTGTAAACGACATGATGGAAACCTCGACGATCACCAAGTGAGATAGCTTTAATTTATAGAAAAATTTATGTTAAACTCTAAATTAGTAAATAGTTGATGATCAATTATTTACTAATTTAACATTTCGAATTCGGTTAAACTATGTTAAACGGATTGGTTAATTTGATGAGAGGAAAGATGATAAACACTAATTTATCAACAGCTTATAACCCCGCCCGTGTACATTGATAATCTCCACGCTTGGGTCGTCTTTTAAGTACTTACGTATCTTACTTAAAAAAACGTCCATGCTGCGGCCGTTAAAATAATTATCATCATGCCAAATATTCAACAAGGCTTCTTCCCGTGTGAGCACTTCATTTTTTCGAAGGCAAAGCAAACGCAATAGCTCTGCTTCTTTAGTGGATAGCTTTTGCTGCGTATCGCCAATGCTGATCATTTGCGAGGTATAGTCGAATGAATAACGGCCGATTTTAAATGAAGTTTGTTTTTCTTCCTCGCCTTTTTCGGATTGATTGGTACGTTTAAGTAAGGCGTTTATGCGGAGCAGTAACTCTTCAATGCGGAACGGTTTGGTAATATAGTCGTCGCCGCCTAAATTAAATGCCATCGTTTTATCTTCGATCATCCCTTTTGCAGTAGCAAAAATAATAGGGACATGGCTATTAATTTTCCGGATATCCTTACCCAAAGTAAAGCCGTCTTTTTTAGGCATCATCACATCGAGTATCAATAAATCATAAGAGCTTTTGGTGAATGTGCGCAGTCCCTCTTCGCCATCTTTACATAAAACAACATCGAACTTTCCTTTTAACTGCAGGTAATCCTGCAACAGCAGGCCAAGGTTGGGGTCATCTTCTACCAGTAATATTTTCTTCATAATTATTAGAAAAGACCGAAAGTCGGAAAAGACCGAAAGTCCGGAAGGTTTATTTTTTAGCCTGGAAAATCGGAAAAGTCCGAAAGTCCGGAAGGTTTTTTAGTTATTAGGTTTACACGTTTATTGGACAACTACTGCAGCTACTTTTCGGATTTTTCCGACTTTCGGACTTTCCGACTACGCAAGTTGAAACTTTAATTCAAATTCCGATCCTTTTTCCTTTTCGGATTTTACGGAAATAACACCGTTAAGTCTCTTCACTACGGTATTTACATAGCTCAATCCCAATCCAAAACCTTTAACATCGTGCAGGTTCCCGGTTGGGATACGATAAAACTGTTCAAATATTTTTGCTTGCTGATCGCGCCCCATGCCCACGCCTTTATCGGCTACATTTATTACAAGCTGGTTGTTCCTGTTTGAAGTGCTGATGGTAATTTCAGGAGCATCAACGCTGTATTTAATGGCGTTGTCAACCAGGTTATAAATCACATTTGAAAAATGCAGTTCATCGGCGTTGATGATCGCATTTTCCGCATCGAGCTCTAAAACAGTTTTTGCATTTGCTTTTTGCAATTTAAGGGCCATGCTATCAATTACCACCGAGATCATTTCGTTAACATCAAGCGGTTTTTTGTCGAGCTTAAAATCATTTTTTTCAATACGGGCAATATTCAAAACACGTTCAATGTGGCTGCCTAACCGTTCGTTCTCTTCATAAATGATATTGGCAAGCCTTGCCACCCGGTTTTTGTCCTGTGCAATTTCATTGTCCTTTAAAGCCTCGCTGGCGATCATAATGGTTGACACCGGAGTTTTAAATTCGTGGGTCATGTTATTAATGAAATCGGTTTTCATTTCAGATACTTTTTTCTGGCGTATAATGGAGAAAATAGTATATCCGAAGCAGAATACCAGAACCATCAGCAAGCCGCCGGTAGTAGCCATTGTGGCCGTCATCCGGTTTAATATCAGAGAGTTTTTTTGCGGAAAAGACAACCTGATTATACCAGGGTCGTTGATCACCTCCCGGCTGAATATAGGCGTCTGGTAATAGGCTACGTTCTTAAAGCTGGGCCTTTCGCCGGTAACATCGTTCGCCTTTGAAAATATCAGCGAATCTGTATTCGCCGTGGTGACTTCGTAGCTGAAAGGCAAAAAGATTCCTTTGTTATGGAGTTCAAACCTGAGCAGCGTATCTATCCAAAACGGGTCGAGGCGCATTTTTAAAGGTTCTCCGTATTTGCCATATTCTTCGGCCAGGTTTTCTATCACAGTCGTTTTACCCTGTGGGGCATTTTGCAGGGAATCATTCTCCAGCAGTTTTTTTACTTCCCTGAATTGTCTCTCCTTTTGTTTGCGCTCCTGGTCTTGCTGCCACATGGCATTAATATGCGGGACGGATATTACCTGCTTTCCAAATTGGGGATCGCTATAGGTATAACGTACGGTGTCATATTTATGTAGTTTTTGGGCCTTTTTCAAAACAGGCTCTGTACTCCTTACAATTACAGGTGTTACCCGTCCGTGAACATCCCCGAACTCGTCGGTAAATTCTTCCAGGCGTATTTGAAGGTTTACTGTGCCGCCCTGCATTAGTTTAGTGAGCTCATCATCCACTTTTTTATGCATAATCATGCGTCGGAGGCTGTCGCGCAGTAAGGCAATTTTTCTTTCACGAACTGTTTGTTTGTGTTTTATAATCTTAGAAACAAGATTATGATCTGGAATGCCTCCGTCAGGATTTCTGTTGAATGACATATTTGTATGTTCGCCCTGTGCCTTTACATTCAAGAAATTAAGGGCATCGTGTTTAGTAACCTTCGCAACCACATTGCTTAAAGCTTCGTTGACCGAGCGGTCGAAAAAGTCTGACTGCATTTGGTAGGATTGCCTTAAAAAATACAATTGCATAGCCATTACGCCCAAAAGCGCAAAACTCATCAAACCGATAATAAGGGCGATGCTCCTCTTTTTCATCCTAAATACAAAAATATTTTAAATAAGCGGACAACCCCTGCTTTTAACAATTTTTAACAAATTATAACCCTTATTTAACATCTTGACATTTAGTTGTTTGCTAAATTTGACCGCAATATTTAATTTCCATTGAAAACCATTTTTGCAATACTAAATTGCGTAAATGTATGTTTGATAAATACTAACCCCTCAATCAGATGAAAAATCTCCCGTTAAAACCCGGCTTTGAATTTGTTTTTGCACTTAGCCTGCTTGTGATACTTGGCCTGCCGCCGGTGTTGCTGGCGCAGAACCAAAAAGATCTCGAAATAAAAATTGAAAATGGCGACACGACCGTTAACGGCAAAAACATAAAAGAGCTTTCGGCCACAGAAAGGCAGGCAGCCTTAAAGGATATCAGTCATATCAATGCTGAACCTGCGGTTACGCTTGAAGGCAGGAAAGATGGCGATGTAAGGCGCAAAATCATTATAAAACGCGATGGGGGAGGATATGATAAACAACGCACCGTAATAACCCAGGATATGGTTATGCGAGACACTCTTGGAAATGTTGTTGATGTTAAGCCAGGCAAACATCGAAGCGCAGATTTAAGATATGCTTTTAAGGAACGCATGGACGATGAGTCACCGGGCAGGCGGGAATTGGAAGATCATGGTTTTAACGCGCCATTGAGATCACCTTTAATGCGTTTTGATCGTCGCAACAGTCAGCGGTTTGATTATGTAAATACCGATAATGATGGCATCAGCACACATGTGAGTTATCGTATATCGGAAGCATCAAACGACGACCTGAAAAAGATGCCGCATGTAGAAGGCCCTAAATTTGAGGTTAAGGACCTTAACCTGGTACCTGAATTTACTTCGGGCAAAACATTGTTGATGTTTAATTTGCTATCAAAAACTACGGCCGAAGTTAAGCTGACAGATAGCGAAGGCAAATTAATGTGGAGCGAAAAGGCAACAGGCGGCAGCTTTAGCAAATCATTCGTATTAGGATTGAATGGGATCTATTACCTGCAAATAAACCAGGGTAATAGTGTTGCTGTGAAAAGGATTGTGAAGGAAGAATAGTCGGCAGTTTCCTGTTAGCAGCTGGCAGTTATATCATAAAAATAGCCCTCCATTTTTTTAGAGGGCTATTTTCATAGACGTTAGCGCAAACTGCATCTTTGCTTACAACTGCCCACCGCAAACTAATAACTGCCAACTGTTTAAAAAGGCAAATCATCCTCATCGGCCGAAGCGCTGATGTCGGCAGGTGCTGCGTATTCAGGTGTTGGGCCGTTGCCGGCGCCCGCCAGTACGTTTAGTTTCCATAACTGCAGCGAGTTAAAGTAGGTTTTTTTTCCTGCCTTATCTGTCCACGGACGGCCCCTTAAATTGAAGAAAACTTCAAGGTCATCACCAACCTTAACATTGTCCAATAAATTACAGCGGTCCTGTATAGCTTCGAACTTCAAATACTCCGGATATTGCGGATTTTCGATGTATTCAAGTATCAATTCCCTTTTTTTGAGTGAATCCGTAACCTGTACGGTTGGAGACACTTCATGTACCTTACCCTTAATTTCCATAGTTTCAAAAAATTAAAAATGTAAAGTTAATAGATAAGAAATGAAAACGGGTGTAATTAATTCATAAATTCGCACAATATCATGGAAGTTTTCCACACCGAAAGTAACATAGCTTTCCGATGTTATCATTAACCTTCATTTAAATGTAATCAAAGGCTTTTTTGTTTCCTTAGTTATCCACAAATTGTTTATATTTACTTAAAATTTGTTACTCATTTGTTACTAGTAAATCTAAAACAAAAAAAACTTGACATGATATGAACGTAATCCTAAGAGAAAAAGCCTTAAAAAAGAACCGAACTAGCCTTTATTTAGATATTTACTCAAATGGAAAAAGGTCATATAGGATGCTAAAGCTTTATGTTGTGACCAAACCAAAAACCCAGCTTGAAAAAGATCAAAATAAAGAAATAAAGCAAAAGGCCGAATTGATAAGAATCCGGACCTTAAACCAATTGGTGAACAACAAGTATCAAATACACGATGCAAGCAACGGTACATATACGGTACTGGAATATTTTAAA
>CAZZUU010000105.1:0-11118 GCA_964657275.1 uncultured Mucilaginibacter sp.
GTTATCGCATAATTGGTTGAGGCCAAGCCCCCTCAACGCCTTTTCGGCTTTTTGTGCCTGCGGCGGGAAAAGAATCTTTATTGCCGCATTGCCAAAAAAGCCGTTAACTGCCGAAAGCTGATCAGCGCTTTTGGCGGTACCCTGGAGTAAAGCCTGCCTTAGGCCACCATCTATCTCCATATTTGTTGGGATGCGGAGTTGTGTTGCTTTTGCATGCGCTGGTTTATCAGCCCCTGCGGGCAGATGTATAAATAATAAAAAGTTGATTAGCAGGGTTGCAGTTTTCATAGTACTTTTTAATGATTATTAGACAACGGTTAATTAACGACGATAAATCAATATTGATATATCCACGCTCAAATTAACGGAATTGTATCCGCAATACGATTAAAAAAAGGTTCTTAATAAAACGAATACACCGCCCGCAAGCAATGCCGAAACAGGGATGGTAATGATCCAGGCCCAGATGATATTGATGGTAAGACCCCAGCGGACAGCTGATAAACGCTTGGTTAAGCCAACACCGATAATGGCGCCCGTTGTAGTGTGGGTTGTAGAAACCGGAATGCCGAATTGCTGGGTAAAAAATAAGGTAAGCGCAGCGGCTGTTTCGGCGCTTACGCCTTCGAGCGGAGTGATCTTGGTGATCCTGGAGCCCATAGTTTTTACGATCTTCCATCCGCCCGACATGGTACCCAGCGCAATTGCTGTATAACAAGCCAATGGGATTAAATTGGGCATTGCGGCACCATGTTTTATTACGCCCGACGTAACACAAGCTACATACAATATACCCATTACCTTTTGCGCATCGTTGCCGCCATGTGCAAAGCTTAAAGCTGCGGACGATACAAGTTGAAGCCGCCTGAACCATCGTTCGGCAACTGCGGGCCGTGCATTTTTACATATATGCAGTATGAGCACGGTTACCAGGTAAGATACTAATAAGCCTATAAGCGGAGCCAGTACAATATAGGCCAGTATGGTAAGGATGTAGGACATGTTAACGGCGCTAAGGCCATTAACGCCCATAAACAAAGCGTTGGTTATACCAGCACCTGCAAAACCACCAATGAGCGTATGCGACGAACTGGATGGGATGCCAAACCACCAGGTGATCAGATTCCAGCTGATGGCTGCAATTAAGCCCGCAAGGATCACATGCATAGTCACAAAATGCTCCTGCACAATTTTTGATACCGTATTGGCTACTTTATGTTCTTTTACAAAAAAATAAACTAAAAAATTAAATACTGCAGCCCACATCACCGCCTGGAACGGTGTTAAAACCTTTGTAGAAACTATTGTTGCGATTGAATTTGCCGCATCATGAAAACCGTTAGTATAGTCAAATACCAGGGCAAGACAAACAACAATAATAAATATCGGCGTAAGGGTAGTGGTGATCATTCAGTGCTCAGGCGTTTTTAACTAAAATGGATTCCATAACGTTTGCTGCGTCTTCGCACATATCTGTAGCTGTTTCCAGCGATGATAATATCTCTTTGTATTTAATCAACCGGATAGCGTCGGTTTCGTACAAAAACAGATCGGCTACCGCACGGTCAAAAACATAATCGGCCTGGTTCTCCACGCTATTTATCCTGATACAGGAATCAGCAATGTTCCGCACATTTTTTAGATCCTTCAGTTCCCTTATCGCTTTTTCCAGGTCGATGCTTGCCTGTAAAATTAAATCAGAAAGTTTTTTTATCGCTTCGTTAAAATCGTCTATGCGGTATAAACTCATACGGTTTGCTGCGCCTTGTATATTATCGGCAACATCATCAATCGCAGAAGCCAGGGCATGAATGTCCTCGCGGTCAAACGGCGTAATGAAGTTTTTTCCTAATTCAAGATATACCTGGTGGGTAATTTCGTCGCCCTTATTCTCTAACCGGTCAATTTGTTTAAATAGCTCTTCACGTGCAGGTGGGTTGGTTGAGTTAACTGCTTCAACCAATACGGTCGCCATCACTACCACATTGCTCGCACCCTGTTCAAAAAGTGGGAAAAATATTTTTTTATCCTTCGGGACGAAGTATTGGAATATGCTGTTCAGTGACATAATTTACAGGGTATTTTGGCAAAGGTAATCTTGCAATGTTAAGTTAATGTTAATTTTTTAGAACAGGTATGTTAGGGAAAGGTAAAGTCTGCTTTGATTTTTGTAGCGTAAAACCAAATGTTGAACCTAAGCCCTCGGTACTCCGCACGTTAATGGTTTGCTCGTGGGCCTCGATGATGTGTTTTACTATGGCCAGTCCTAAACCTGACCCCCCTATCTGCCTCGACCGGCTGGTGTCTGTCCTGAAAAAACGCTCAAATAAGCGTGGAAGGTACTTTTCCTCAATCCCGATGCCATCGTCGGTTACTTCAACCAGCACCTGGTCGTGCAATTCAAACAGGCTAACTGAAGTATTTCCACCTTCGTTTCCGTATTTAAATGAGTTGTCTATCAGGTTAACCAGCACCTGTCTTATCTTTTCGCGGTCGGCATTTACCAGTGTCGGCTCGTCATATTTTTGTTTGAATATTAATTTAATGTTATGTTTTCGGGCCTTGATCTCCAGCGATTCAAAAACCTCTTTTATCAGGTCATTTATTTTGAACCTCGTTAGATTAACCGGTATCTCGCCCGACTCCAGTTTCGAAATTTCATCAAGGTCTTTTATCAAATAACTAAGCCTGTCTACATTCTTGGCGGCTTTTGCCAAAAACTGCGTCGCCAGTTCTTTGTCCTCAAAATTATCATCCTGTATCGCCTCGATATAACCTTGTATGGCAAAAAGCGGCGTTTTAAATTCGTGAGAGATATTGGATAAAAAATCCCGGCGAAATTTTTCCTGTTTACGCAGTTCGTCAATCTCAATTTTCTTTTCCCTGGCCCATTCCTTCACTTCGGCTTCAACATCGTTAATAGGGTCGGCACTCATATGTTCACCCAAGGCATCGCGCAGGTCGCGGCCAAGTTTAAGGTTATGGATCAGTTTATAGATCAGCTTTATTTTCGAATAGATGTATTTTTCTATCAGGTAATAAAAAATAAAAAAACTGGTAACTATACTCACCGAAAAGGTGATGCCTACATAATACCAGCTATGCTGAAAATAATAATTAACGGCTGATAGGGTTATCGCTACAGCTGCTGCATTGATAAAAACGAGCATTCTTAGTTTCATACCCGTAAAGTTACGTGGTTTAGTCTATAATTGACCGAATTGGCCAATGTTGATTAAGTTATATTTATTTAAACTCATCTTGATGCAACGCTTAACAATATAATATTCCCGCTGTCAATTAAACCAATTTATAATTATCAGTCCAATAACAAAACAGAGGAAAGGGTTATGATGTCAGAAATTAGTAAATACCAAAGATCAAAACGGGCTATTGCCGAAATGATTGTTCAGTTATGGCGGCAAAGTTTGCTAGCTTTTAATAACGGTAACAAGGGACTGGTAAGTGAGATACAGGCAAATATTGAAAATCTCAAGCGTTCAATATCCGAAATCGATACCAGGCTGGAAAATTTGCAGAAGCAACAATAACATTCTGAATCCGATAGCTATCGGATCTGCATTTCTAATCTCTATTCTCTAATCACCAATAACTATTTCTCCGCTTCAGCAGTAATACTTACTTCATCCGAAAGTATAAGGCTGCTATCGCCTATGCCAAAATCCAGGCGGTTTATTTTGAAAGAGCCCTTAAAGCTTACTTGGTTATCCTTTTCGGTATAGGTAAATGGAATATCGACCTGTTTAGTTTTATTTTTTATGGTAAGGTTAAACCGGCCGGTATAGTTGCTCCCGCTTTTATGTTTAAATGAAACAGACTTTATGGTTATTTTGGGATAATGCGCTACATCAAAAAAATCTTCACTTTTTAAATGATCATCGCGGCTCGAATTGTCGGTGTTGATGGTTGCAGCGTCAACGGAAGCCTGTATCGAGCTTGTCTCCAGTTTTGCCGGATCAAACTGCAGGTCAGCCTGTAGTCCGTTGATAGCGCCGCTTACACCGATCCCCATGTTTTTAATTTGAAAGGTTATTGTTGAATGTGTTACCGGTTTTGGTGCAGCAAAACCGGTGCAGGTAGTGGCAATTATAAATAAAAGGAGTGTTAGTTTTTTCATCATTCAGAATTACGGTGTTGCCTTAAACAACGTTGTCTTCAAACATAATAATTTATCAGACTTTAATTTTTACAATAGGATTAGTAAGCAGCATGATTTAAAAGTTCTAGTGCAGTTTACCCGTGTCCTTTGTGAGGTCTCAGTGCGCCTTGTGGTTTATTTACCACAACGAGCACGAAGGTTTTCACAAGGAACACAAAAATTTATATCAAAACTCCACGTGCGCCCTTATCGAAAATACGTTAACAGGCCCCCGGTCCTTATTATAAGCGGGGTTTACTATAAATTGGTAATCGGGAGTGAGGAATAATTTCTTTTGGTAGGCATTTATCTTATAATATAATTCGGCAATAAGTTCAGGAGCATAATTAAGTTTACCATCACCTATCAAAAACCCATAGCCGCCCGCTGCGAGGTAGTCACGGTGAGGTGCAGATAAGCCGTTCGCCACGAAAGCTAAGCCTGCTTCATCATCGCCACGTTTCCACTGCGTACCTTTCAAAACGCCGCCGAATGTAAACGAGCGGTCAATCTCGGTAAAGAACCACGTTTCGGTGTGGCCATCATTATAACTTGCTTTTGCGAATACACCGAAATCTTTGGTGAGGTATTGGTCGGTATTGATGCCGAAACCATATTTATGCCTGCCATAAGCTTGGGTGGAGTCGATATTGGGGGCTTTGAGGTTTTGTGCTATGGCTAAATCATAATTGCCGAATTTGCCGTTATTTAAGAATCCTAATACCCTCAAGGTTCCTTTCAGGCCGCCTAATGTATAGCGCTTTTCGTATTCAATAGTTTGAGTATTCGCTTTTCCTATTTTTGAATCCCATGTGGATGAATTCTCGTGGGTAACATTCATTGTAAAGGCAAACCGCAATGTCCAGGTTGGTTGTCCTAATTCACTGTAAAAGCCTAATACGTATCCGCGTGTATTTGCCGGATAATCCCACGCGGCGTTATCCATCAGTGCCCAATTCATAAATTGAGAGCGCGGGTCGTGGCTAAAATTGTTTTGATCAAAAAAGTCACCCATGTTAAATTTCCCGGTAGCGAAAGAAAAATATCGCTTGCTTTTGAGCCCCGCTAACTGGTTTACATCATCTTCAATCGTGTCTTTTTCCTTTCCCCATTCAAAGTTTTGCTTGAAATAGAGGCGCGCTATATATATTTTATTCTGAACGCCGCCAACCCTAAAAGTTTCTCCGTTAGGAAAACCCGCAACGCCCAAAGTTTGGCTTAACCCTGCACCGCCAGATAATTCGGGGTTAAAATAAGCTTCGGCACCTTTCCATAACCGTGAGGCGGCAAAAAAAGTGGTAGTTATGGAGCTTTGTGTTTCTGTTTTTGGCGACAAGCTATTTGCCCCGCTATAAGGAGCGTTAAAGCCCGGTTTGTATTGAGTAATCACCGTCTCTTGAAAATGAAAGTTATATCGCTGCCGTTTAACCGTATCCTGCGCGCTGGCTGCCTTCACACAGATGAATAATATGATTAGGGTTAACAGTTTGTTCATAGTAGAAATTTGGCGCGAAATTAATGGTTTTGATGTAAAGAAGATGTTGATTTAAAATGAAGTTAATGGTCGCAAATTAATTTAAACAAATCTAAGAATAAATTTAGACTTGTCTAAAAAATAAATTCAATACTTGATTTTGACCTCAATAGTTAAACAGGGAAAAACGTTTACCGTTCGGCGATGGCCTTTGCACTCACTCTTCGAGCGCCTCAGAGCGACACCCCAATGCCCTCGCTTTAGTAGCTAACTTTCAATATGCTCCACCTCTGCAACGGGACTAAACAGGTAGATGCGTTTTGAGTTTACTTCGATGCATTTATAGCGTTTACGCAGTTTTTCTTCCTTTCGAAATACGCGGCCGTCTTTTAATTTAAATATAGCCTTAACGGGAAGTTTTTCAACCGTGGTTATCGATTCCTTTGGGGCGTCGTACTTACGCAGGGAGCGATATAAGGTGAGATCGGAGCAACTGGATGCGGCAGGGTTATTCAGGTAACCCGTTATGGCATGTTTAACATCGGCAGGAAAGATGTCTTTTTCAAAAAAAGGCTGCATCATTTTTTTGAAGTTGTTTTTCCATTCCATACCGTGTGGCTTTGCTTTTTGTTTATGCTCGTTCCAGGTATGCAGGTGCGCAAATTCATGAACGGCTGTTACCAGGAAAGCGTAAGGGTTCAGGTCATAATTGACGGAAATACGGTGCCCTTTTCCGGAATGCGGGGGCCTGTAGTCACCAAATTTACTGTTACGGTTTCGTGAAATTTTGAATTCGCACTTGAAGTAGTCTATCCAGCGGCCAATGAGCGGGGCAGCATCAGGCGGAAGATACGTTTCGAGAATTTTAACTTTATCCAATTTTTACCTCACTACAAAGATAGATTTTTAAGGTGAAAGGTAAAAGGCGAAGGGTTTTTTAATGCGGAAGTCGAAATGTCAATTGCGGAATGAAACAACAAAACATTTTTCAACCTTTTGCCTCATTTCAACAGGTTGTACGCAATAAAACTTGCCACATAAGCCAGTACTGTCATATAAGCAAATTGTATAGCTGGCCAGCGCCAGTTTTTGGTTTCGCGGTACACTACGGCAACTGTGCTGGCACATTGCATGGCAAAAGCGTAAAACATCATCAGTGAAAAAGCCACCGCCAGCGAAAATACAGGCTGCCCGGTTTGCGGATCCGTTGCATTTTTCATTTTTTTCTGCACGGTTTCCATTTTTTCGGCGCTGCCCTCCACACTATAAATAGTGGCCATAGTGCCTACAAAAACTTCACGCGCGGCAAAGGAGGTGATCAACGCAATCCCTATTTTCCAATCGAAGCCAAGGGGGCGGATAGCCGGTTCAATTAAGTGGCCCAGTACGCCGGCATACGAATTTTCCAGCTTTTCGGAATTGACGGCCTTACTGAGCTCATCAGCATTTAAGTGTTGCGTGTATTGTGGTTGCTGATATTTTTGTTCAATCCGCGCAAAACGGTCGCCCGGTCCGTAAGATGCCAGCACCCATAATATTACCGAAACGGCAATAATCACCTTGCCGGCCTGTAAAACAAATGCCTTTGAACGGTCATACATGCTGAAGGCAACATTGTTCCACCTCGGCATACGGTAAACGGGTAGCTCCATAATAAAATAGCCACGCTCGCGGCCCTTTATAATTAGTTTGAATACAAACGCTACAACAATGGCCGATATTAAGCTAAAAACATACATCCCCGTAAGGGCCAGCCCCTGCAAATTAAACAGCCACCACACATTGCGGTTGGGAACAACCAGCGCTATGAGCAACGTATATATAGGCAAACGTGCCGAACAGGTAACCAGTGGCGTAACCATTATGGTGATCATTCGGTCCTTCCAGTTTTCGATGGTACGGGTGCTCATAATAGACGGCACGGCGCAGGCAAAGCCGCCAATAAGCGGCACAACTGATTTACCGTTAAGGCCTACCTTACGCATCAGCTTATCCATCATAAACGTAACCCTCGACATGTAGCCGGTATCTTCCAGTATAGATATAAAAGCAAACAGGATGGCTATTTGTGGGATAAATACCATCACACCGCTTAAACCGCCTATTACGCCATCAACCAATAGTCCGGTCAGCGGCCCCGCAGGCAACAGGTGGTGCAGTTGGTTTTGAACCCAAACAAAAAGATCGGCGATCAGTTCCATCGGGTAAGCCGACCATGAGAAAATGGACTGGAACATAAACAGCAGCACCGCAAAAAAAATGACAAAACCAAATACCTTGTGGGTAAGTATTTTATCTATTTTGTTACTCACGGTTTCATATTGGGCCGTTTCGGGCACTTTAACGGTATCGTACAGCAAATCATTAATAAAGCTGTAGCGCGCGATGGTTTCGGCGGCCTGGGCTTTTTGCGAATGGAAGGAAAATTGTTTTTCCAGTTCTTCAATACGTTCGCTTTCTGCTGCTGAAATAAAATTTATGGTTTCGTGCTGATGCGCGAGCTGCAGGACGTAGTAGGGATTTTCCAGCTTAAATTCGCGGCTGATTTCGGCAATTAACTTTGGTGCGATTGCCCCCACATCTATGGATTCCTCCTGTAAAGCTATTTTGTTGGCATACGTGATCGTCGATTTTAACTGATCAATACCCTCTTTTTTTCGTGCAGAAATAGGTACCACCGGTACGCCAAGCTTTTTCGAAAACAAGTCGATATCAATGGTTATCCCTGCCTTTTTGGACAGGTCGACCATATTTAAGGCGATGATGACCGGAATTTTAAGATCGGCTACCTGGCTGTATAGTAGTAGGTTTCTTTTAAGATTGGTGGCATCCAGGATTACAACAACAAGATCGGGGGTAAGGGGGTTTGATTTATCGGCAAGTATCGAAAAAACGATCGATTCGTCCTGGCTTTTTGGATAGAGGCTGTAAGTGCCGGGCAGGTCAATTATTTCGGCAACCCTGCCATCGGGCAAAGGGCAAAATCCTGTTTTTTTATCAACCGTAACCCCCGGAAAATTTCCTATTTTTTGATTTAAACCGGTTAATGTATTGAAGAGTGTGGATTTACCGGTGTTTGGATTTCCTACAAGCGCAACTCTTATATCGGCTTTCAATTGCTGGTGGACTACTGCAAAATAATAGTGGAAGCTTCAAATTTACGTAAGCTTAACTGGTAGCCTGATACATTAATAGCTATAGGATCGCCAAGGGGGGCAATGCGCGAAACAGTAACCGCTTCACCAGGCAAACATCCCATTTCCATCAATTTTACTGACATTTCAAGATCGGTAAATTCTTTTACTATCCCTATTTCGCCTACTTCAAGTTGTGAAAGCCTCATATTTGTTTAAACTTATTCAAATGTAAACCTTATTTATATTAAATCCAAATAAGATTAACGATTATTTGATGTGCATATGTGCAAATTACAGATGTGCGGATTAAGAAATAAAAGCATACGCCCATCGTAATTTGCGGCTGATCAGCATATTTGCACGTTTGCATATTTGCACATCCGAACGTTACCGAACTTAGGGCAATGGCACCCCCCGTGAAAAATTCCGCAGGAAGAAAACACAAGTGTGCCCAATAAAGCGATTACTATCAATTTAATTTTTAACATAGCTTACTGCTTTAACAGTTAATAATATACTAAAAGAACCCATCGATGCGCCTACGGCATCGGCAAACAGATCATCCCATTCGCCGCTTCGCCAGGTAAAGACGTAGTGTTGTAGCAATTCAATCAGGCCTCCGTATAGTATTGCAATCAGTGTTATTAGTAATAAGTGTTTATACGATAAAACGCGGACGGATTGTTGCCTTATTTCGCCTGTGGCATAAAGAATAACCAGCACAAAAAAGAACCCGCAATGCACCAGTTTATCAAAGCCGGGAAAAAACAACGGCGAGCTGCCTATTTTACCCATTTTTATGGTACACATGATAAAAATAAATAAGGCCCACAAAATTGCGGGCCTGTAATATTTAAAACCGGGTTTCATTAAACGCCAACTAATGATTGATAGCTATCTGAGGAAAGTAAACCGTCAATAGCAGCAGTGTCCTGCAGGCTTACTTTAACCATCCATCCTTGTCCGTACGGATCGGTATTAACCAGCTCAGGGGCGCTGTCGAGTGCGGGGTTAATTTCCGTAACCGTAGCGGTAATGGGCATAAAAAGATCTGAAACAGTTTTAACCGCTTCTACTGTTCCAAAAACTTCGTCTTTGGCTACTTCTTTTCCAACCGAGGTAATATCGATGTAAACAATGTCACCAAGTTCGCGCTGGGCAAACTCGGTAATACCGATATAAGCCTCATTGCCTTCAACTCTTATCCATTCGTGGTCTTTGGTGTATTTTAGTTCTGCCGGAAAAGTCATACTACTTATTTTAGATGTCAAAAATAATAAATCATTTCGGATGTGGAATGTCTGATCGGGGATTTATTATTTTTGAATTTTTATTTATATAGATGTTATATCAATAATTTTTTGCCTTTCGCAGAGTTATAAAGAATAAAAACTATTTGCCCCTTATTATGTTACACATGCGGAAACGACTTATAATTAATATGAAAGAGATTGGTTTTGCCTTTATAATAGTGATGTCATTATGGATGTTTGAGCGATGCGGCAATCATTCACCAAATGATGAAGGTGATGCCGATAGCACCGTTGTGATAAAAAATAGGAACATTACGCCCGACAGTCCGAAAAAAATGCTGGTACCGGCAGAAAATGATGATATAAAATTTGCTGTTGAAGCCGCCAGCAGCGGAATGGCCGAAGTTACTTTAGGAAAAATGACACAGCAAAAAGGGAATGACAAACGCGTTAAAAATTTTGGTGCGCTGATGGTTAAAGATCATCTGAAAGCCAACCAAAAGCTTGCCGCTATAGCACGAACAGAAAGTATTCTGCTGCCTTACACCCCCCTGGGCGTTGACCAAAAAAAGATTGATGACCTGAAAAAAAAATCGGGAGCTGATTTTGACAAAGCCTATGTGAAAATGATGATCGAAGATCATCAAAATGATATTAAGCTATTCGAAAATGCTGAAAAAAATGGCGAGAACGCAGATTTGAAAGCATTTGCCAAAAAAACCTTGCCTGTTTTACGCAATCATTTAGATGCAATTAATACGATACAGCAGGGGATGAAGTAGTTGTTAGTAATTTGAGGTTAGTTAATTAGAGATTAGTGGAATACTCAATTACTAATGACCCAATGACCAATGACTTCCCTTACTCCTCCACCATCTCGCTGTTGGGACTGCTGAGTTCAGGAACTTCGTGTTTGAAATAGCGTTTTTGGTAGATGAGGATCAATATCACACCTACCGATATGGAAGCATCGGCGAGGTTAAATATAGGTTCAAAAAATTCAAATGCCTGCCCATGCCAAACCGGGACCCATGCAGGATAGGTGCCCCTCAACAAAGGAAAATAAAACATATCAACTACCCTGCCTTCAAAAAG
>CAZZUU010000106.1:0-11046 GCA_964657275.1 uncultured Mucilaginibacter sp.
TTTTTTAGATAGTGCAGGCCGTTCAAACGGGATGTATTTTGATAAAAAAGGTAATTTGGTTACCTGCGCTGACGAAAATGAGCAATTATGGTCGATTAGCCCCGATAAAAAAGTAACGGTGTTGCTTTCGGATTACCAGGGCCACCGGATGAACGGGCCTAATGATATATGGATAGATAACAAAGGCGGCATTTACATGACCGACCCATATTATCAGCGCCCGTGGTGGACACGCACCAAATCGGAACTGGATGGTCACAAGGTTTATTACCTGCCGAAAGGAAAAACCCAGCCCATTATTGTGGATGCCGATTACAAGCAGCCCAACGGCATTGTGGGTACGCCCGACGGTAAATACCTCTATGTTTCTGATATAGACGCGCACAAAACCTATAAGTATACCATTAATAAAGACGGCACCTTAAGTAACCGTATGTTGTTTGTTGAGCAAGGATCGGACGGTATGACTTTGGACGAAAAAGGTAATGTTTACCTTACAGGGCGCGGCGTGACGATTTATAACCCGGATGGGAAAATGATAGGGCATATAACCATTAACGAACCATGGACAGCAAACTTGTGTTTTGGCGGGGTAAATAAGGATGTGTTATTTATAACAGCTTCCACAGCTATTTATACTTTGAAAATGAATGTGAAAGGGGTGGAGTAATCGTTTACAGCAATTTTGCAAATGACCGAAAATGAAATTTCAAGAATAGTCTTTGATTGCGCATTAAGAGGTGGGCTATGGGATTGATATAATGATCGAAAACAAATTTGTTATAGAATTAAAGCTGTGGAAGCGTTAAATGATGTACACATGGCGCAAATTCTAACTGATTCAAAATTATCAAATTGCAAACTCGGGTTCCTAATAAATTTTAATGTCACTTTGATAAAGAATGGCATTAGAAGAGTAATAAACGGAACTTTGTGAGCTTCGTGTTTTCCATCCTGGTGATCATAGTGATAAATTCTTTTTACCACAAGGGACACGAAGATTTTCACGAAGGACACTAAAAAGGGGAACTCGTCAACTTTGAGTTTTCTTCTTGTTTACGCTGCGCCTTTTCCCAGATAGAGCTTTGTTTTTTACCGAAATAGCGGATGATGCCCATTAAAACGGCATAGTTCATTACACAAAAGTAGTAGGGGATAAACAATACCTTAATTCGGATTTGCTGCTTTTCCATAATAAGGCCGAGCATGGCGAGCAGGTAAAAGATTATTTGCGCTACAAAAATTAACTGGTAAAAAGCTTCGCCTGGCTGTAAAGCCATCAGCGCGTTTAAAATAAACACGAGGATCAACAGGAAAGGGGTAATCGTCCAGCGTAATACGCGGTGACTGATGTATTGAAACGATAGTACGGGATTTTTTAAGGGGTTGAATAAGCTTTTTAACCGCAGAATGGATTGCATTCCACCAGCTGCGATCCTGATCTTCCTTTTGAGTTCTTCTGACACATTCTCTGATGCTGTTTCTATAGCATAAGCCTGGGGTTCGTAAACAATACGGTAGCCTTTTTCGGCAATAAGCATCGAGATCATAAAATCATCCAGGATGGTATCTGCCGGTACATCCTGGTAAAGAGATCTCCTCACGCTAAACAACTCGCCTGCAGCGCCTACAACCGAATATAACTCAGAGTCCCACTTTTTTAATGCGGACTCATATTTCCAGTAAAATCCTTCGCCTGCTGCGCTGGCATCGGCATTTTCGTTCATCTGTACCCGTTTTTCACCGGCCACTGCGCCAACGGTTTCGTCAGTGTAATGTCTGCATATATAAGATATGGCATCGGGATTTAAAAATGTATTGGCATCGGTAAAAACAGCAATTTCGGTATCCACTTGTTTCATAGCGCGGTGAACTGCCGCTATTTTGCCCGCGCGCTGGGGTTGGTGCAATAGCTGTATTTGCGGATATTGGCTGATGATATCGGGTGTTTTATCAGATGAACCATCGGTTATAAACAAAAATTTTAGTTTGCCCTCCGGGTATTTAAGTTGTAAACAGTTTTCGATTTTCTCTTTTATAAATAGCTCTTCATTATAAGCCGCCACTACTAACGTGCAAACGGGTAATGCATCAAAGGCACCATAATTTTCAAGCGTGTTTTTCTTAAAGTATCTTTTTATTTTGATAAGAAAATACAGGAAAATACCATATCCCGCAAAAGTGTAAAAAACAATAAACAGGCTTAGCCAAAAAATTAGGATCATGATATGGTTTTAATTGGATACCCTAAACTTTTACTGTTTTTGGTATGGGTAAGGTTCCACCACAGCGCTTTAAACAGCATAGCTATGAAACCATAATTTTTGTCGCGCAGATAAGCTATTAGGTTCCGCGGAACGACCAGCAAAACAAAATATTTATAAAAAACCAGCCGTTTAAAAAGCGGGGCATTGCGGCGTATAAATAATATGCGGTTGCGGTTCATAAAGTACTCTTTCAGCTTACTTTTTTTCCCCACGGAGATAGATTCTTTATGGTAAATAACAGCGTCGGTACATATCCAGGCTTCAAAGCCTGCCCGTTTTATCCGCTCGCACCAGTCGACTTCTTCATAGTACAAAAAGAAATTTTCGTTCATCGGCCCGGCTTTTTCGATAGCTCCTTTCCTAACCATCATCGCGGCGCCATGGCAATAGGCCGTAGGCCCGGTTATATGACCGTATTGGCCGCTGTCCTTTTCGCGTAAACCAATACAGCTATTGCGGCAGGTATAATAATTCATCGGCGTATAGCCTGCATATTGAATTAAGCTTTTATCGCTGAAGTATTTGATTTTTGGTGAGATCATTCCAACCAGCGGATTGGCGTTCATCACCTCAACCAACTTTTCTATTAGCCCGGCGGTGAATTCGGTATCATTATTCACAAAAAAAAGATAATCTCCGGTGGCTGATTTCAAGCCGAGATTATTGCCGCCTGCAAAACCAAGGTTTTCTTCCGACCGGATAAAATTTACCTTCGGATAATTCGCCTCCCAAACGGTAGACAGGTCTTTTTTACTGCCATTGTCAACAACAATAATTTCCAGGTTACCATACGTATCAGATATGGACTGCAACAGTTCTTCAGTAACCTGGGGTTGATTGAAATTTACAGTAATAATAGAAACCTTTTTCATTATAAATATTACTGTAATTGTATTATAGTGCGGATACCCTGTCGAGGCATTGCTGTAATACAACGGCAAATTTTTCGTCGTTTGGCGGGGCAAATATGGTATTATGTTCGCCGGGTATTTCGTGAACATTTACACCTTTAAGTGCAAACTCGCGCCAACCCAGGTAGTCGAAGTCATTCATGTAGAAAGTTCTTTTTTGCGCTTTAAATAAGTCAACAGTTATATTCAGTGGCTTTTGGTAATAATTTCGTTTTGCTTTTGCGCTGGCCTCGTCAATTTCATTATCGTAAGCAAAAAAGCCCTGGTGTTTTTGCTCGTTGCCTTTCAGTTTCCAGTAGAGCTTTATTATCCTGCGTTTGATAACCAGCGACTTATATTCAAATGTTCTTTTAGGGTCTTCGGCAAACAAAACAAAGCTGTTTAACAATTGCATAATAAATAGGTGGATGCTGCCAAACGTCCTTTTCCAGAAAGGATCAAATATGTTAGTTTGCTTGGCATAGGTATCAAATACAGCCAGCATTTTTACTTCTTTACCCATAGCCATCAACTGGTGCGCCATTTCGTAAGCAATAGTGCCACCTAACGAATAACCTGCCAGGGCGTAGGGGCCGGTAGGGTTTTGAGCTATGATTTCGGCAATATAATTAGCCGCAATATCTTCCATTACATCTAAAGGCTCGTCTATGCCATTAAGCCCTTTTGCCTGTAATCCGTAAACAGGTTGGTCCTCGTCCATATTCATGGCAAGTGCGTTAAACAGCAATACATTTAAACCCGCTCCATGCACAATATACAAAGGCATTTTAGAACCCTGTGGTTTTATTGGTACGAGCGATTCCCAGGTGATTGATTTGGCATCCACATTCACCCTTAGCGATAATTTTTCGATGGTTGAATGTTCAAACAGCGTTGCCAGCGGCAAACGTTTGCCGGTAACTTTTTCTACCCGCGCCATTATTTGCACCGCAACTAATGATCGGCCGCCAAGCGCAAAAAAATTATCGAAAATGCTGATCTTTTCAATGCCCATTAGTTCCTGCCATATCTCGGCAATTTGTTTTTCAACATCAGTTCGCGGGGCAACATACTCACCTGTACGTTTTACTGCACTATAATCTGGTTTCGGCAGCGATTTACGGTCGGTCTTTCCATTTGGCGTGATAGGGATAGCTTCTATAAACACAAAGTCGTCCGGAACCATGTATTCGGGCAATACTTCCAGAAGAGTTTTTTGCCATTCATCGATTTTTAAGTTACGATCGATTTCCTCTTCACCTGTGGTAAGAACCACATAGGCTACCAAACGCGGATCACCGGGAGTATCTTCCCGGGCAATAACAACTGCTTCTTTTATGATGGCTTGTTTGAGCAGGGCGTGCTCAATTTCTTCCAACTCAATACGGTAACCGCGTACTTTTACCTGGTGATCAATACGGCCCAGGCATTGTATTTCGCCATTTGATTTATATTTTCCAAGGTCGCCGGTGCGGTACATTTTACTGCCAGGCGTTGTTGAAAATGGGTCATTAATAAATTTTTCCGATGTTAATTCCAGTCGGTTTAAATACCCCCTGGCCACGCCTTCGCCGCCTATGATAATTTCTCCGATAGAATCGTCAGGCAAAACATTGAGTGCTTCGTCCACAATATAAACCTGGGTATTGTTTATAGGGTGGCCGATAGTAATATTTTCGTCGTTCTCGATAAGTTTAACGGTCGACCAAATAGTAGTTTCCGTAGGTCCGTACATGTTCCACAATTCACTGCTTCTCGCAGTTAATTTGTTCACCAGGTCTTTAGGTAACGCTTCTCCGCCGCAAAGAATTTTTATGGGCAGGTATTTGTCCCAGCCCGCTTCCAGCATCATACGCCAGGTATAAGGCGTTGCCTGCATAAAGGTTATATGCTCGTCTTTAACTAAATCCAGCAATAAGCGACCATCTTTAGCTGTACCCGTATCTGTTAGAATAATTTGTGCGCCGCTTATCAGTGGCAGGTATAATTCTAAGCCGGCAATATCAAACGATATGGTGGTAACGGCAAGTAATTTGTCGTTCGCCTTCATACCCGGCTGTTTTTGCATGCTCAGCAAAAAATTAACCAGGTTGTAATGTGTTATTTGTACGCCCTTTGGTTTACCGGTTGAGCCGGAAGTATAAAGCACATAGGCGAGGTCATTACCGTCAATTGCAACTTTTGGTTCTTCAACACTATAATTGTCAAAATTTGCGAATGCCTCTTCAATTAATAGCTCTGTAGTGTTGGCTTTAAAATGATTTTGATATTTTTTAGAAGTGATTAATATTTTTGCCGAAGAGTCTTCCAGCATAAATTCTATCCTGTCTTTTGGATATTCCGGATCAAGAGGGACATAGGCCGCGCCAGATTTCATAATAGCTAAAAGCGCAATAATCATTTCGGGCGAACGATCTACAGCTAAACCCACAATATCACCGGTTTTTATGCCACGGTCAATTAATTGTTTTGCAAGTTTATTAGACTTCTCATATAAGCTCTCATACGTTAAAGTATCGCCGTGAAATTTAATAGCAACCTTATCTGCATGTTTTTTAGCACATTCATTTATAAAATATGGAAGGGCTAACTCCCTGGGATAATCTACAAAGGTATCGGTCCGGCTATCTTTATGTTCGATATGTACGTGGCTGGTCATGCGGGGTGTATCTCGACGTTAATTTCTTCTTTAAATATAACAATTTGACCACAAAGAGATAACTCTTCCTGGTTTTAACAATGAGTTATAACAGTTATACGTATTATTCGGCATTATGGATATGTGGCGTGTGAATAAATTTTTTGTTGGCACCTTTTAATTTAAACAACAGCATAAGCATAGCGAAAAATATCATCGGTATTTTTACTACTGCTCCTAATAATTTATCATTAAAAAATGACGACGGTATAGCTATGATAATGCTTATGTAGCAACATATAGTAGCCGCCAGCCATAAATGCCAGTCAGGGCCAATGCCCGGGGTAGCTAATGAAAACAATAACATGAAGGGCATCAGGCCAAGCATTAATATACGCGGCAGTATAGCTGTGTGATAAATCTCGTTAAAATAATCAAAGTTACCATGTATAAAAAGCTCTTTAAAACCGGTCATGCCGTATTTTTTTAGAAGGTTAAATTGGGCCGATAGCCACCTGCGGCGTTGTTTTTTAAATACCTCCGGGTTGCTTACCTTTTCGTCATATATCAAAGCGTCCTCGGTGTAAGCAACACTTATTTTGTTGCGCGTTAACAATAGCCCCATTTCTTTATCAAAGCCACCCACGGCATCAATCTGCAGCATAACTTCTTTAAACAGTTTATATTCCAGTGCCATTCCCGATCCGATAATGGCTGCTGAAAGGTTAAACACCCGCTGCGATTTACGGAAAATATGATTATTAACTTCTTCGCTTATAGCATCCAGTATGGCAACTGGCGTATTGGTGTTTTTTGCCACCCTGTGACCCTGTATAACACGATTGCCGGCTTGCAGGTAATTGTTTATCTGGTACAAAAAGTCGGGCGCAGCAACGTTATCAATATCAAATACAATAGCCGCATCAAAATCGTCTGGAGTATTTTCAATGGCTTTATGCAATGCTTTTGATTTGGTGCTGCTTTCAAAAACAACTTCAACTACTTGTAAAGGCATTTGCTTAAGCTTTACAATAGTGTCTGGTTTTAACGAATCTGCAATCACGCAGATGTGAAATAATTCTTTAGGATAATCGAGGGTTATCGCGCTTGCCGCAGAATTTAAAATAATCTCATCCTCTTTATACGAGCATATGTAAACCACAAAACGTGCCAGCGACTGGCTTACGGGGGGTTTCTTCACCGCTATCAGTTTCCCCGCTACCGAAAATATAAAGAGGTATAAGCTGTATACGCCCAGGTAAACAAAAATTACGCTTGTAATTATTGATAGTATAAATTTGATAATTTCCATATGTTACCGTCTTTGTACGCATATTGCACGCAAATGGTGCTAATAATCAGCATTTTTTTTACTCTATTAATTTAGCTTAATTTTTTGTCAAGATTTACTTTTAGCAGATCTTTTATTTCAATTATCCGGTGTTCCCAGGTATTATCGGCCGCAACTTCCAATCGTTTCTGTTGCAGCGAGTCATCATCCTGTAAAGCGACCTCTATGGCAGCCGAAAACTCTTCTGCAGTTGTACAGTATGGAACGGTGTCAAATGTAAAATCCTTAAGATCATCATTGAAATCCGTTGAAACAACGGGTTTTCCCGAACCGAGGTATTCAAAGAGTTTTAAAGGAAAAATATGGTTACTAACCTCATCTTTTTTAAACGGTATTATTGCCACATCAAAGCCTTTTAATACCGAGGGCATCAGTTCATATGGCACAGCGCCTTTCAAAAAGAGGTTTGGAGCTTTATATTCATTTTCATTGATGTAATAATCATCTATTGGCCCTATAAAAACGAAACTCTTGTTTGGATTGGTTTCCAAAAGTGTACGCACTAAATCGTAATCAATCCGTCGTTCAATAGCACCAAAATAACCTATTATCGGTTTTTTAATGCCGTTTAAAATTTTAGCAGCGGGCAATTTGGGATCAAGTGCCTTTTGACTGTGGCTGATGTTGGCTGCATTGGGGATAAAAAACGAATTTTTATTTAACAAAGCTTTTACATTTCGCAGTTCTTTGCTGGTACTGATAACCATATCAACCTCTTTTACTAAAATATCTTCGGATATTAAGCCATGTTTAGTTTGGTAAGGTTCAATGATAGGGTCTACGCAGTGATAAACAGTTAAAACAGGGTTTAGCAGCTTATGAAGCGTAGGAAATGAAAAATTATAGGAGTTTATATAGATGTAATTATTAATGCCAAGACTTTTAATTACTGCTATTAAGCGCTTACCTACAATTAGCTGATTTATCTTTAAAGCTAGCCGGTATAATTTACCTTCGGGCAGCATATTAATAGATGGCACCGGGGGCGAAATAACGATTTTTAAGTTCGGCAGCTCAGTATCAATGATGGCGTTTGATGACGAAAAAAAGTGCGGTTTCCTGGTTTTAAATTCTTTTGTTTTTCTGAATTTAAAATAATCCAGCCAGGTATAAGGGCGGTCTACATAATATACATAATTATCTTTCGCCAGGTGTTTGGCCATCGTGTAGTTTGTGGACTCAAGCCGCCCGTCAAATTGCATTTGCGAGAAGATTACGATATGTTGATTGGTGAGACTCATGGTAAAAAAATCAGGGGATATTTAATTATCATAAATAATGGCGCATTCAACTGGTTTTTACTTTTACCTTCGAAAATAACTCCATAACAAGTAATTTCGTTTCCGAAAATCCCATTTTAATTATATCCACCACGCTGAAATTAAGGTGTTTTCTAAGCACCCAGTAACCATAAAATACACCAGCCAAAAATGTGAGGATTGATGCAAGTGCAACGCCGTAAATATTGTGAAAAATGAAAATCCCTAAAAAGTCGCCTATAATATTTACGATGAGCATCAGTATTACCTTGGTCATATTTTTTTGAGGCAGGTTCAAAACGTCTAATGTAATTCCGAAAAAACGGTCGACAGGCAACAAAATTGCAAAACACATAAATATCCTGAAGGTATTGGCAGCATAAGTATCCAAAAACTTTTTACCGCCAATTAATTCTATCACAAGGTCGGCGCCAATAAAAGCAGCAATAGAAACAGGTATCAATAGTATGGTCAGTATGCCGGCATACTTTTTCATAATGTATGTCAATTCACGTTTATCGTTTCGTTGCAGCGAAGCCGACATAGAGGGCAGGGCGGTGGCAATGAAACTGCGAAGCGGTATTTCAATAACTTCCATCAGCCTTTGCGGCAAATAGTATATACCAACGACTGCAGGATCGGCAAACATAAATTTAATAATAAATGTATCAGAACCTCTGAGCAAGTAAGAGCTGATAGAAGTTGCAACGCTGTATTTGCCGAAGTGCATCATTTCTTTTATAGTAGCGCGGCTTTTTTTGGTTATTGATACAATTTTAGCCCAGCCGGTTACTATCGAAAATAAACTCGTAATACAGCCACAAAAAAAATAAGCATGGATTACCGATTCAAAATAGGTGTGGTGTGCAAACCGTAAAATAACTATTGCGGTTAAAAAAGTACCTTGGCCAACCATTTGAAGAACAAATATCCGGTCGAACCGTTGCTCGGCCTGTAAAGCCCATAACGCAACACTTGATGGCAGCGTACTTATAAAAATTATGCCAAACCACCTGATGGTTATTTCGGTAGCCGGATCGCCATGGTAAATAAAACTGGCCGCTAAACTAAGTACTGCCAGTATTGCAGTAAGCGAAAAGGCAAGTATCCAGGTTGATCCGGCAACGTTTAAAGCACGTTCTTTACTTACCCCGGCGTAAAATTTGACCATTGACGTTTGCAAAAAACCGCTGCGTATAAGAGTTGCAATAGTAAACGTTATTAAAAACAATATCCAGTTACCAAAATCGGGTTCAGAAAGGTTGCGCGCCAATAACGATACCGTAACCATGCCAACGACGGGCATAACCGCATTGCTGGCCAGCGAAAGCGTGTGTTTGTTTAGTAATTTCTTTAAAAGGTCCATTATATTTTTTCCCAGCTCTCGCTTGTAAAATTGTATTTTTTTATAACGCGGGCGGGGTTACCCACAGCAACAGAAAATTGAGGTATGTCTTTTGTAACTACGCTTCCGGCGCCAATAACGGCGTGTTTGCCAATGGTTACGCCTGCGGTGATAACACTGTTTGCGCCAACCCAAACACTATCTTCGATAGTAATTTGTTTGGTCACCACTTTTTGAATACGGGGTGGCATGGTAACGTCCTCATAACCATGGTTAAGCCCCGAAATAACAATATTCTGGGCGAGCATTACATAGTGGCCCATTGTAACGGGGCCAATGATAACGTTGCTTAAACCAATGCCGCAGTTATCACCTATTATAACATCACCAACGCCGTTATTTATGGTTGCAAAATCTTCAATAATACTTTTTGCACCTAATTCAAAATTATTAAAGGGAAATACATCCATCCGGGTGTTTGATCGTATTACAGAACCCTTGCCCCTTTTGTGGAAAAACGGATTAACTACAGCGTTAACCCAAAATCGGGGTCTGGCTTGGCCGCGGGGTATTAAAAGCCAATGTACAAACTTTTTTAGCTTCGGATTTGACTTAATAGTAGATAGTAACGGCATTTTAATTTAATTATTTCGACTGTTAAATCTAACCTGTTGATTCAGCTTCTGATTTTCGCTGTTCCTTGTCCAATCTCATCGTAACAGTCATAATGGCCATAGCCAGATAGATTAAAATGTTAGATGGGTATTGTACGAATGCCTGCTGGGGATAGTTGCCAATATCAAAAGCAAAAATGATTAATAACATCGCCAGGCAGTAAGTTTTTAGTCGTGGGTCCTTAATCATAAAGTAATAATATATTCCCCGGTATAGCACTACAAAATTGAATATACAAAAAAGTAATAAGCCAAGCCATCCCATTTCTACAGCTACC
The DNA here is from genome assembly GCA_964657275.1 of uncultured Mucilaginibacter sp. Taxonomy (GTDB): domain Bacteria; phylum Bacteroidota; class Bacteroidia; order Sphingobacteriales; family Sphingobacteriaceae; genus Mucilaginibacter. The sequence goes on from CAZZUU010000106.1 coordinate 10,703, forward strand.
CTTACATAACCGCTATCTGGCGGGAAATTCGCCAGGAAGGAGTTAGGCGAAAACCGTTGCCCCCATATACCTACCGAACCCAAACCACCACCAATTGGGTGGGTTAGAATGTATGGTTTAATACGTTCCTGGTTTTCGGCACGCACATTAAAAGATGCGTCTTTTGAAGGATTGAATGCGCTTTGGAATCGTGCAAGCGCCGGGTTAGATGTTGGCATCTTAACCAATACAATAAATATTGCCCCTGCTACCAAAATAAAAGTCACCACGTTTTTGTTGAATTTTAATACGGTGAGCATGATCATTGCCGACGGAATTAAAATATACGCTGCCCTGGTACCCGA
>CAZZUU010000107.1:0-10952 GCA_964657275.1 uncultured Mucilaginibacter sp.
GTACAAACCCCTCGCTGGTGGAGGCCATGTACCTCGGCCTGCCCATGATGGTTTACGGCGTCTCTTATAACCGTACCACCACAGAAGGCAAAGCACTATATTTTAAATCTCTGGATGAACTGATAAACTTAATCAGCAATCAAAAGTTAACGGATCTGAAAATTGTGGCCGAAGCAATGCACGAAATAGCGCATCGCCGGTACACCTGGAGGTTAATTGCCGACAAATATGAATATATGATATTGCGGGCTTTAAAAACCAGTGTAAAAAATAAACTTACGCCTAATATCGCAAACAAACTAACAACTGATCGGCTGGTAGAATATGAATTAGGCCATTTGAAATCACCCGCCTTTTTTTATGAAAAACGATAAGTCATAAAAACTATCATGAACTCAACATACCTACAATTGCTAACCGGTGCGGGTATCGCATTAGCAGCAGCCCTTATGCTATTCCCATTGCTTATTAAGCTCAGCCCCGTGATTGGGCTTGTGGATAAACCTAATCACCGCAAATTGCACAAACAAGCAGTTGCAGCGGTTGGGGGGTTAGTTATCATACTCAGTATAGCCGTAGCGGCCTGTTTTTCAGTGCCCCTTCAACAGTTAATTATAATAAATATCACTTTCAGTATTACTATACTAACGCTGACCTTTACAGGCATGCTTGACGATCGTTTTAACCTTCCGGTAAAATTAAGGTTGCTGATTCAACTGGGATGCGCGTTTGCGATTGCATTTGACGGAACCAGGATTACTTCCTTGCACGGCTTTTTAGGCATACATCAACTGCCTGAGATGGCGCAATACTTTCTTACGGTTATCGTGATTGCCGGGGTAACCAACGCTTTTAACCTTATTGACGGGATAGACGGATTAGCAGGCAGCATGGCGCTGGTAGACGCGGGAGTTTTGATGCTTATCTGCTTCTCTCTGCGTGATACAGGCTGGCTTTATTTTCTTATCCCGCTATGCGTAGCGCTGATGGTCTTCCTAAAATATAACTGGCGACCCGCCAGGATTTTTATGGGCGATAGCGGCTCGCTTGCAATGGGTTTTATTATATCCGCAACCGGTATTCACTTTATCAGTGAAGCTGGTGATAACCATAGTGTTATTGCGGCAGAGGTTTTGGTATTGGTAACCGGTTATTGCATGATCCCGGTATTGGACGCTATGCGGGTTTTTTATGCCAGGATCAAAAAAGGTCATTCACCGTTCCATGCCGACCGCACGCACCTGCACCATTTACTTACCAATCATCACCTGGTACATTCAACAGCCACAAGCAAGTTGATGAAACTCCATATCAGCATCCTGATATGGTCGGCTGTTGGCGTGTTATATTTGAATGTGTGCTGGATAGTAATAGGGCAAGCTGCAGGCGTGTTGCTTTATGTGTATTTTCTTAAGATGATGGCGCAGTTCCAAAGGTGGTACCGTGTTATCAAAAGAATGGAGATGGCTGAGTAAAAAATGCTCAGGATGCCAATTTTTCTGCAACTGCATTTGTGTCGTCACCGATAACCCGTGTTTTTGCGGTTATCTCCCTGATCACGTGATCCAGTTCATGGGCCGACATAAGTATATATTCCAGCATATGATCTTTTTCTTCACCGCATGAGCCGCTATCCTTTAATATTTGAATAAGGCCCATAATGCGTGCGACGGGTGCCCTCACCATATGTGATTGCATCCACGATATATCTCTTAGCTTTTGGTTTTGTAGCTCTATTTCTTTAATGTAATTCAGCCTTTCGGTCACATCGCTAGCGATAGTCACTTTTGCTTTTTTACCCTTGTAATCGATAAAATTGCTTTGAATGTCCACGTAGATAATATCACCGTTTTTCTTTAGGTGCCTGAAGATGCCCCAACTGGTGTTTTCTGAATTTTGATTATTGTGAAAAAGTGCTTTTTCGAGCACCGGAATTTCTTCTGTTGGCTGGATGTTCTTTAAGTTCATTTGCAGCAGCTCTTCTCTGCAATATCCGTAATGTTTTATAAATGAATTATTTGCGTCTAAAAAGTTCAGGGTGTGGGCGTCAAACACAAACATAGGAAGCGGGCTCAAATGAAATAGTTCGCTGTATTTGCGCTCTGAATCTTCCAGGGCAGCGATCGCCCTTTTTCGCTCTAGGCTATACAAAATGCTTTTATATAACCAGATTGAGGTAAGCTCTTCTTTTAACAAATAATCGGCTATACCTAAAGAAAGGGAGCTTACGCCGAATGAAAGGTCGCTATAGCTTGTCAACACAATAATAGGTGCATTTGAGCTGGCCGCAACAATTTCGCGGATAAGCGGTATGCCGGTTTTATCGGGCAACGAAAGATCGAGTATTATGATATCAAATTGTGAGGCTGGCGCCAACAAGATACTTATAGCGTCCCTAAAATTCCGGGCATTTACCAAAGTAAGCGATTGTATTTGCTCAGACAGAAATTCCTCAACGAGTGCAAAATCGGCGGGATTATCTTCTATCACTAAAATATCGAATTGTTTTTTGTCGGCCGCCATTGTTAGGTTCCTATGATTTATCGTTACGGATATTCTGGAGAGTTTTTTTCCATTGATCAATTCGCTTAAAAAGGCTCAATTTGCTTTGTTACCCACAAAAGAAGAGGACTGCTGCAAATTACCCGATTGCACATCCGCATTAACGGATGTTTTTTTGTGCTCCTATATAGCCAGCACTTAGTATTTATTCAGGCACTTTTGACACATATACCGCCGCAGCGGAAGCCAGCGGCAAAAGGTTTTAATAAATGCCGGCCTTTGTATTCTTTCAGTAAGGGAAAGTTCGCATTTTGGGTAACTAAAAACGTACTTTATCTTGTTGTTACGGTAACGAATTTCTGATGAATTTAATATCAGGTTCATAAGGTTAGAAGTTAGGTGAAAAAAATATCCCGATTTAAGGGATACTTTTAAAAATAACGCTGAACCTTTTTTTCCCGAACGAGTTAGTGTCGGTTTCAGCTACATTGAAATTGTAATTTCGGGAACAAATATTTACGCTGTCTTTCAGATAACTATCTTTAAGCCATACTTGTAAATTTTGGGGGATTTTAATTTCGTAACTAATTTTTAACATGTACGGCCCCGTCGCCCGGGTATGAACATCAAGCCTTACTGCCATCCCTGGCGTGTAAGGCAGGGTGTTAATGGCCAGGTCGTAGCCATCTGCTGTAATACTGGCTAAACTAACCTGACCATAACCCTGAAAGTAAGGAGCGTCTTCGGCATTAAAAAAATTGACGCTCGCTGAATTATTAAACACAAATGCTGTTTCGTCTGCACTTACGCTGTCTTTACACAACTTTATTTTGAGCATAGCTCTATTAGGAATCGTATCTATTTCGGAAACTACTGTTTTATTGGCTACCTCCGGCGTTACTGCCGGCAAGGTATCTGCCAGGTCTATTTTCTTGCATGCGGTAAACAAGAACAAAAATGTAAGCAGAAGGATTAGGGTTTTCATATTTGTTTGTATATAGGCCAGGAATTCCTGATTAATTACTCATAAAATCTAAATGCATGGTAGCATGATTGTTTGCAGCTGTGATCATATACCCCGCCATGATTTCGTTGTCCGAGGTTAGTTTTTGATTACAAAAGTCGCACCGGTATGCGATGTCTCCGTTACAGGCATCACAAGGTATCCGCAACATTATCTTATTATAAATAGCAACCTTACAGTTTATATTCATGCAATACAGGTAATTATAGTTGATCGGGTTTTCCATGAGTTTGTCGCGTTATGTAGCTTTTTCTAAATGCAGTTATTAGTTAATTGATAACAGTTATACGATTGACAGGAGGGCCAATATTATCGACGGTTCTATGAAAATGGTGTAATGTTTTGGTTGACAAACAGGTTGTTTTTTTTTGGAGAAGGCGGGTTACCACGATAAAAAAACAATGCTGTATTGCAGTCCGCCATCAGACAGGCGAACGTCGTTTGCGGAAGACTTACAAGTAGTTGCTAAACCAGCTTTTGGCTAATGGCGTAAGTGGTGAGTTCAGCGTTGTTTTTGAGCTTCATCTTTTGGAGAATACGGGCGCGGTATGTGCTGATAGTTGGCTTACTAAGACAAAGAAGTTCAGCAATTTGAGAAACCGTTTTGCCGGAAGCGATCAGGAGCATGGTTTGGTACTCCCGGTCAGACAAAAGTTCATGGGGTTCCTTTGATGAATTGTCATCTATCATATCCAATAACTTCTCCGAAAGTGATTGTGACACATATTTTTTACCATTGATAACTTTGTTAATAGCCTTCACTAATTCCATGTCGGCAACGTCTTTTGAAAGGTATCCTGCTGCACCCATTTTCAAAGCCCGCAGCGCGAATAGCTCGTCGCTGTGAAAACTAAACATTAAAACAGGCAACTTATATTTCTCTGCTTTTATTTGCTTTAAAATATCCAGCCCGTTACGACCGGGCAGGTCTATGTCAAGTATTAGGATATCCCATTCGTGCTCTTTAAGCTTCTGTAATACTTCCGCATAATTCGTTGCCTCGCCGAACTGCACAAACGGAAATTCGCCCGTGCAAATTTGTTTAACGCCAATCCTGATCGCAGAGTGGTCGTCAGCTATTAATATTTTCGTTGCCATTCAAATGCACTTTAAGTTCAACTGTGGTTCCTATGCCTGCGGAACTTGTGATATTCAAGTCGGCTCCGCTCAGCGCAGCCCGTTCTTTCATGTTCAGTAGCCCCATCGAAAGCTGGTTATGCAATATTTTAGGGGCGATGCCTATGCCATTGTCAATCACACGGATTGATACCCCATCATTTTCACGTTCAATCCTGATATCGACAGTAGTTGCTTCGGCGTGCTTTATTATATTTGTTAGCGCCTCCTGGCAAATGCGAAAAATGTTTATTTCAATTGTTTTGTTTATAGATGGCTGATCAATATTGGCATAAAACCGACTGACTATGCCTGACTTTTTTTCAAATTCACTAACCAGCCATTCAATCGCAGCAAATAAACCCAGTTTATCTAATAATACCGGCCGCAATTCATTGGCTATATGTCTTAGTGATTGTATGCTGGTGTTTACATCTGCTACTATATTATCTAAAATCGGCGCGACGTCTTTATGGACGCCCGGGTTCTTTTTTAATGACGACAGGGCCATCTTCAGACCTGATAATTGTTGCCCAAATTCGTCATGTATTTCTCGTGCTATGCGCAGCCGTTGTTCTTCCAACACATTATTTAACTGTTTGGCGAAACTTCTTGCCTGTAGCTCGGATTTCTCAAGTTCGAGCATTATTCTCTTTCTTTCGGTGTTGTAGGCAATACTTTTGTAGAGCGATAATGCGGTCAATTCCTCCTTTAACATATAATCCGCCACCCCCATCGAAATTGATTTTACGCCAAAGGCAAAGTCAGCATAGCCCGTTAACACAATTACCGGCGCATTTAAACTCCATTCCACTATATCACTTATCAGCGGGATACCTGTTTTGTCGGGCAGGGAAAGATCCAGCAGCACAACGTCAAATGGCGATTCCCGCGCCAGCAACACACTTTTCGCATCACCGTGGTTTAAAACATGTATTATTTCGGGTGCATCGATCTGTTCAAATAGAAATTCCTCCACTAAGCTAAAATCGCCCGGGTTATCTTCTATAATAAGAATAGAATAAGCTCCTCTATTTGGCATATAGCTATTTAACCTATTAGTTTACCTTCATCGTCCACGCGTGTTTTATCAGTTATAGCTTTGATAACATCATCCAGTTCATTGGCTGATAACAAAATATAATCGAGCGCGGTTAATTTTTCCTCATTGCTTACGCTGATGTCACTAACAACATCTATCAAACCCATAAGCCTTGCAAGCGGCGCTCTTACGATGTGAGATTGTATCCACGATATCTCGCGCAGCCGCTCGTTTTGTAATTCAATTGCTTTGATATAATTCAATCTTTCTGTAATATCAGTTGCGATAGTGATCTTGGCCTTTTTGCCCTTATACTCCACAAAATTGCTTTGAATATCAACCTGTATCACCTCGCCATTTTTCTTCAGGTGCTTGTACACCCCCAGGCTATTATTTTGATCTTTTATATCATCCACTAATGCTTTTTCAAATTGATAGATTTCTTCCGCCGGTCTTATTTGCCGCATATTCATGCTATATATCTCTTCTTTGGAATATCCGTAGTGTTTGATAAAGGCATCGTTCACATCCAAAAAATTCAAATTATCCAATTCAAAAACAAACATCGGCAGCGGGCTTAAGTGGAACAATTCGCTATATCTTTTTTCAGATTCGGCCAGGTCGGCATTTATTCTTTTTCGTTCCAGGTTATAAATTATGCTCCGGTATAATGATAACGATGTGAGTTCATCTTTCAGTAAGTAATCCGAAACGCCTAAAGACAGTGACTTTACGCCGAAGGTAAGGTCGGCATACCCGGTTAAAACAATTACCGGCGCGTTCGAACTGGTGTCAACTATATCCTGTATCAAAGGAACACCTGTTTTGTCGGGCAGGGAAAGGTCAAGAAGGATGATGTCAAACAGGTTATTATTTGCCAATACCTGGCTAGCCTCTTTGTAACTCGTGGCATGTGTTATCGCCGGGGCATCTATCTGGTCAAATAAAAACTCTTCAACAAGGGCAAAGTCGCCCGGGTTGTCTTCAATAACTAAAATTTTATGATCGCCTTTATTTGGCATGCTTATTTATTTTACGGGAATAGAAACAATATTTATCCAAAAGTCTTCAATCTTGATTATGGCTTTCATAAAATCTGTAACCTCAATCGGCTTGGTGATGTAACAGTTTACGTGGTTTTTATAAGAGGTTAATATATCCTTCTCTGATGACGAAGTGGTAAGCATAATAACAGGTATGCTTTGATATTTGTCATTGTTTTTGATATACATTAACACTTCGTGGCCGCTCACTTTCGGCAGGTTAATATCCAATAATATAAGGTTCGGAATTTCATCGTTCTTTTTTAAACTTTCAAAAAAGCTGATCGCCGCCTTGCCATCCCTTATTGTTGTTATCGTATTTACTATCTTGCTTTCCTCGAAGGCTTCTTTGGTCAGCAAAATATCACCTTCGTTGTCTTCAATCAATAAAATATTTATCCCTTTCATGATCTATAATTTTTTTAATAATGTAAAATAAAACCGGCTCCCTTTACCTTCGTCTGATTTCACCCATATTTTTCCTCCAAGATTTTCGATAATTTTTTTTGCAATAGCCAGCCCCATCCCCGTACCGGAATATTCATCTTTGTTGTGCAGTCGTTGAAAAATGATAAATATTTTGTCGAAATATTCAGGTGCAATGCCGATCCCGTTATCCTTTATTGCAAACTGGAAATGCGTTTTTGTTTCTTTACAGGTGATGGATATAACGGGAGGAACACCGGCCCGGTGATATTTTAAGCTGTTGCCTATCAGGTTTTGAAATACCTGTCGAACCGGCGTTTTAAAGGTTTGCAGCACGGGCAAATTTTCAACCGTAATGATCGCTTTCTCCTCCTCTATCTGCCGCCTGTAAAGCGCCAATATCTCATTCATCAGCTTACTAACGTCAACGTTCTCCAGGTCATCGTCGGTCCGCCCTACACGTGAAAACTCAAGCAGGTCGAGTATAATCTGCCGCATGCGTTTAGCGCCGTCGACGGCGAAATGGATGTATTGTCGCCCCTTATCATCTACAACATGGCCATACTTTCTTTCTAATTGGGTCATAAAGCTGGTAACCATCCGAAGCGGTTCCTGCAGATCATGTGAAGCCACATAAGCAAATTGTTCCAGTTCGGCATTTGAAATAGCCAGTTCCTTTGAGTGTTTTTGCAGACTTTCGTTCAGTTCATTCAAGCGTATGTCTGATGTTTTTCGATCAGTAACATCTTTGAAATAAACAGATAAGCCGGCATCGGCAGGATAAGCACTTATCTCATACCATTTATTCAAAGCCGGATAATAATCTTCAAAATGAACGGCCTGGTTATTTTTAATGGCCTGGTGATATTTTTTGTAGGAGTCTGAACCAATCGATTCGGAGAAAACCTCCCATAAATTTCGGTTCAGTATTTTGCCTTTAGATGTTTGCAAAACTTTTTCGGCCATGTTATTCCAGTAGGTAACCACCCAGTTTCTATCAACAGCAAAAAAAGCGTCGTCTATACTTTCGAGTATTGTATTTCTTTCCTCCAGCGCCTTCACGCCAGCCATCTCGGCCTTTCTCCGATCGTCAATATCCTGGAAACTGCCAGACAACCGGATGCACTTGCCATCGATAAATTCACTCTCACCGAGTACCCTAATCCATTTTGTATTTCCTTTTGCTGTAACAATTTGAAGTTCAAGATCACATGCCGTGCCGTACCTGATGGCCTCTTCCATCATTTTTATGATCGTTTCCCGGTTTTCGCCGCTTTTATAAAAACCAACTGCCGATTTCAGGTCTGGCTCAAAGTGGGGATCAACTTCGTGAATTTCCCTGGTTATTGCAGACCAATAAACGGTTTCCTTGATAACGTCGACTTCCCATCCGCCTATACGTGCCAGGCTGGTTGCCTTCCCTAAAAGATCTTCGAGTTCCTTTTTTTCGGTAATTTCTTTTGCCGAACAATATAATATACCTTGCTCTGAAGCTCCTGTAGTTGTCCATGCCAGCCATTTTATTTTCCCCGACTTTGTTATATACCGGTTTTCGATATAATAGCTTGGTCGTCCGGTAGCGATATTGCTTAATTCGGTAAGCGTTTTTTCTTTGTCCAATGGGTGAACGAATTCCATAAATGGCCGCGACAATAACTCTTGTTCATCGTATTCAAGCAAAATGATCATGGCCGGGTTCACCTTCTTAAAATAGCCGTCGATATTGGCAATGCAAAGAATGTCGGGTGTAAAATTAAATACCTGGTTCAGTTCAAATTCCAGTTGCTTACGTCTTATTTCGGCGCCAAAGTGCCCGCTAAAACTTTCAAACAACGACGTAAACCAGCCTTCCGGTTTTGCAGCTTCATTCAGGCCAAAAACCAATACGCCTACCACTTCATTATTGTGCGTTAGGGGCAGCCCGTAAGCCGCTTTCAGCCACCTGTTTTTAGGCGCATCTTTCCTTAGAAAATTTTCGTTTTCACCTAAATTTTGCCAAAATTGGATGGTTTGAGTTTCCCAGGCTACACCGGGCAATCCTTCGCCTTTTGCGAAACTTTTTACCTGGAAGCTTTCATCATAGAAGGTTATCATTCCATCAGTTCCCGGAAACTTGGCAACTAAATTGACCTTGCTTTTGTCTTCGCCGATTAACCATGCTTCGGCCATACTGAAATCGCCAAAATCAACCAATCGCGCAAGCACTTTTTGCAGGGTTTCATTCAGTTCAATAGTTTCATTAAATATCAGGCTGATCTCCGATACCAGTGATTTCTGCAATTCCTCATTTTTACGTTCAGTGACGTCACGTTCCAGCGCTATGAAATGCGTGAGCTTACCGTCGTTATCTGTTACCGGGCTCACGGCGAAATTGATCCAGAATTCTTCACCGGTCTTTTTATAATTGATCGTCGTGATCTCGCACGATTCGTTCTTGCGCATGCAATCACTCAATTTTTTTAATTCGGCCATGTCCGACCTGGGGCCTTGCAAAAGGCGTGGGGTTTTACCGATAACTTCTTCGGCCTTATAGCCCGTCATTTTGGTAAAAGCCTCATTGGCATAAACAATACGCGGACCGGGATCATCCAATGGCGTTGCCTCAGTTATCAGTACGGCATCGGTGGTGTTGGTGATTACCGACTCGAGTAATCTCAAATGATGCTCTTCCTCCTTTTGCCTGGTGATGTCATTTATCGCCCCAACCATACGTACGCCAACCCCGTTGTCATCCCTTATCACAACAGCCCTGTCACGTACAAAAGCATAGTCGCCATTTGCCTTTTTAAACCGGTATTCTTTAAACCAGTCGGTCATGTCGCCGTATTTTACCTCTTCCGGGTTGAGCAAAGCCTTGTCAAGATCGTCGGGATGTATTTGTGCCCGGTAAAAAATCAGGTTATCATAAGTTCCTGCATCGTAGCCAAATAAGGTTTTAAAATTTTCAGAATAATAGATAACATTGGTATCCAGGTTCCACTCCCAAATCACATCAAAAGTTGCTTCGGCGGCCTTTTCAAATCTGGCATTGCTCGCGTTCAATGCCTGTTGGCGCCCGCTGCTTTCTAAAATAAGCTGAAGAATATTGACTGCCCTTAAAATGGTCTTTTGCTCCAGGTCCGACGGTTCTTTACCAACACCATAGAAACAGGCAAAAGTGGCAATTACCTCGTTATTACTATCAATTATCGGATACGACCAACAGGCAACCAGGTCACATTCGCGCGCTATTTGTTTATACTTAATTGAAAACTGGCCATTTTGAATGTTTGCAGTAATTATTTTCTTTTTCAAGGAAGTTGCCAGCGAGCAAGGCCCCAAATTTTCGCCAATTGCCATCCCCTCTATTTCTCCGAGATATTTTGCCGGCAGGCCTGGCGAAGCGATATTAAATAAATGACCCGACCGATTCTCAAGTACAGAACATTTTATACCGGTGTGCAGCATTTCAATTCCTGCCAGGTAATCTTTTATTATCTCTCCGATAATGCTTTCCTTCCGCGTACTTTTTTCTAATAATTCCTTTTCTAGTTTATCCAGTTCATTGAAGTAATGGCTTTCTGTGATGTCAAAAACCATAGCAAGCAACATTTTTCTATTATAAAAATTTATGAACTGAGCGCATATATCAACATAAATAACGCTGCCATCTTTCTTTTTATGCCGTTTTATTTTTTTAAATACACCTTTCAATTCGATGGTGTTTACGATATCGCTGATTGACACCGGTTGCTCACCTTCAACCCACATTTCATTTAGCTTCAACTTCAAAAATGCAGCTTTGGAATAGCCGTACAAG
>CAZZUU010000108.1:0-10927 GCA_964657275.1 uncultured Mucilaginibacter sp.
GGCAACAAAAGCGGCCGCATTTTCCTGCACCAATGCCAACGCATTTTTTGTTTGATGATCTTCGGCTACGTTAGGCGAAGGCACCAGGATGACCGGTTTTTTTATCACGCATAATTCTGCAATGGTGCCTGCACCTGCCCGAGAGATTATAATATCTGCTGCGGCATAAGCCAGGTCCATACGGTTCAAAAACTCCATTATTCGTACATCCGGGTGATAATTTTCGCCCAGCTTCTCAATAATGCCTTTGTAATAGACTTTGCCTGTTTGCCATATAACCTGCACATCGGCTGCTATTATTTTGTCGAGCCCGGCTAAAACGCTGTTATTTAAAGTACGCGCACCCAAACTGCCGCCGGTTATCAATATTGTTTTCTTAAATGCCGATAGCCCAAACAGCTCCAGCGCCTGCATTTGTTTCCCGGCTATGTTAACCGAATCCTTACGGATGGGGTTGCCGGTTTTGATGATACGGTCGAAAGGGAAAAACTTATCCATACCATCAAATGCTACGCATATTTTTTTTGCCTTTTGTCCCAGCCATTTGTTGGTAACACCGGCATATGAATTTTGCTCCTGTATTAAATAAGGGATGCCTTTTACAGATGCAGCATATAACAATGGCCCTGATGCATAGCCGCCGACGCCAACCGCCGCGTGGGGCTTAAAATCGCTGATTATCCTCATCGACTCACGCACACTCAATAACAGCTTTACCGGGAACATTACGTTTTTCCATAGTGACTTACGCTGAATCCCCTGTATATCTAGCCCAATGATCTTATAACCTGCGGCGGGCACCTTTTCCATCTCCATACGGCCTTTGGCGCCTACAAATAATAGTTGTGTTTCAGGATCGATATTTTTTAAAGCATTGGCAATAGCAATCGCCGGGAAGATATGCCCCCCGGTACCGCCGCCGCTAATGATTATTCTTTTTCCTGATCCCACCATTATAGGTTTTTGATTACACTGATTATTTATTGTCCATGGACCATGGTCTATAGTTCATGGACTTTTTTCATATTGCTAACTCTTCCCTTATCTCACCCACAATTATTTTCTTTGGTTCATCTATATCCCGGCTAACCGATAATATAATACCGAACGCTACACTGGTAAACAATATAGATGTACCGCCCATACTTACAAACGGCAGCGGGATACCCGTTACCGGCCCTAAGCCTACTGCAACAGCCATATTTGCAAAAGCTTGTATAGTTAAGCTAAAACTTAAGCCGGCCGCCAACAGTGCGCCGAACGCTTTTGGCGCTTTGGTAACAATTTTTATGCACCTGTATAATAAAAACAGGTAAATACCAATCAATATAATTCCCCCTACCAGGCCATATTCTTCAATAATGATGGCGTATATTTCATCTGAATATGCTTCAGGCAGGAAATTTTTCTCATCACTTTTGCCAATGCCTTTTCCTAAAATACCACCGCTAGCGATAGCAATTTTAGCATGATCAGCCTGGAAAGACTTATCAGGATTTGTTAGTTCCGGATGCATGAAGGTGTGTATACGGGAAATATAAGTTTTGTGCCTTGGGCCCAAAAAAACCACCCCGGCCAATAACACACCACCCGCAAGGCATACCACTGCAATTTGTTTTATGCTGATGCGGCCTATGATAAGCAGTAATACGCTTACGCCGAAAAGCATAAGGGCGGTAGAAAGGTTAGCCAGCGCTATTAATATGAAAACGAGACAAACCGCACCCATAATGGGGATAAATGACTGTTTTACATTTTTGATGTTTTCCTGCTTAAGCGATAACGTACGTGCCAGGTAAGTGATCAGCGCAAGCTTGGCTAAGTCGGATGTTTGGAAACTTAAGCCGGTGCCAGGGATCGCGATCCACCTGCTGGCATCGTTTACATGGCTCCCAAAAACAAGTGTATAAACCAGCAATGGCAAGGTGATGATCATTAATAATTTAGAGATACCCCTGTAGTAACGATAATCGAGCTTGTGCGAAATATACATTAAACCAATGCCACCGATAATCATCGCAAGGTGTTTCATCAAAATAGATTCAGCGCCTACACCACGCTTGTAAGCAAGCGTACCGATTGCACTATAAACAGCCAGTAAAGAAATAACCGAAAGCAATATGACGATAAGCCATATCCAGCGGTCTCCTTTTGTATTACTGAGTATTCTATTCATTTCTATCGGTTATTTATGTGCAGATATGCCGATGTGCAGATGTGCAAATGATTTATATAATTTGTTAATTCAATATTTCCCATTTTTCAATCTCCTCATCCGCACATTTGCATATCTGCACATCTCCTCATCCGCACGTCTGCACATTCTCAAAGTTCCCTCACTGCCTGTTTAAACTGCCGTCCCCGGTCTTCATAGTTTTTAAAAAGATCGAAACTGGCGCATGCCGGTGAAAGTAAAACGGTATCGCCTTTTGTTGCCAGGTGATACGATACCTGTGCGGCTTCTTGCGCCGAATAGGTATTTACGATCACTTCTACATCACCTTCAAAGGCATCGTGAATGCGTTTATTGTCTTTTCCGAGGCATACGATTGCTTTAACCTTTTGCTTTACCAAATCTTTGAGCATCGAATAGTCGTTTCCTTTATCAACGCCGCCAAGTATTAATATCACATCGCTTGTCATGCTTTCCAACGCGTACCAGGTTGAGTTCACATTGGTCGCTTTTGAATCGTTGATGAAACTTATCCCTGATATTTTGCCTACAGACTCCAGCCTGTGCTCAATATTCTTAAAGTTACCCATGCTCTCCCTGATTAAGGGGTCACGGAGCTCGAGCCATTTGGCGGCAATACCTGATGCCATCGAGTTATAGATATTATGCTTGCCCTGCAGGGCCAGTTCTGTTATCGACATTTGAAAATGTTGTGAGTGAGTGTTAATGACAATATTGTTATTTTCGAGATATGCTCCCGGTTCAACCTTTTTTTCGATGGAAAAGGGCAATTCCTGCGCAGCAAAGCTGCGTGTTGCCATTATTTTATTTATTTCTGCGTCATCGGCACAATAGATAAAAACATCATTCGCCGTTTGATTTTGCGTGATCCGGAATTTTGATGCGGCGTAGTTTTCAAACTTGTATTCGTACCGGTCTAAATGATCGGGTGTTATATTTAGCAGTACAGCTATATCTGCCTTAAATTGGTACATATCATCCAGCATAAAGCTGCTCAATTCCAATACATACAGATCGTATTTTTCAGTGGCCACCTGGTAGGCAAAACTTTTGCCTATGTTACCGGCAAGCCCCACATTTAATCCTGCGTTTTTAAGGATATGGTAGGTTAAGCTGGTGGTAGTTGTTTTACCATTGGAGCCGGTAATGCCGATGATTTTGGCATCGGTGTAACGACCGGCAAACTCAATCTCCGATATAACCGGGATATTTTTTTCTTTTATCTTTTTAACAATCGGTGCCTTATCGGGAATACCGGGGCTTTTTATTACCTCCGAGGCTTCAAGTATATCCTTTTCGGAATGCTGATTTTCTTCAAAGCGGATGTTCCAGTCCTGCAACTGCTTTTTGTAGTTATCAGCGATCAAACCAAAATCAGAAACAAAAACATCATAACCCTTCGCCTGCGCCAGGTACGCTGCGCCCACGCCGCTTTCACCAGCGCCGAGCACAACAAGCCTCACCCCGGCCCTCTCCAAAGGAGAGGGAGTTGTATTGGATGATATGTTATTATTTAATTCCACTAATGTTAATCTATTTCCGTTTTATCCAATTTTATTTTTGTCTTAACTAACCTCTAATCTCCAACCTCTAACCACTATCTCAGCTTCAACGTTATTATAGTTACTATAGCCAGCAGGATCCCGATGATCCAGAACCGCGTTACGATTTTGGCTTCATGAAACCCTTTTTTCTGATAGTGATGATGCAAAGGTGCCAGCAGGAAAACCCTGCGGCCTGTGCCTGTCCTTATCCTGGTATATTTGAACCATCCTACCTGTATAATTACCGACAGGTTCTCTATAACGAAAACTCCGCATAAAAGAGGGAGCAATAATTCTTTGCGTATCATAATGGAAAATACCGCTATAATGCCGCCGATTGCCAGGCTGCCGGTATCACCCATAAATACCTGGGCAGGGTAGGAGTTGTACCAAAGGAACCCAACACAGGCACCCACAAAAGCTCCTGCAAAAATTACCAGCTCTCCAGAGTTTGGGATATACATAATATTGAGGTACTCGGCTATAATAGTGTTACTCGATACATATGCAAGTATGGCCAGCGTGATACCAATAATGGCGGACGTGCCTGTGGCCAAACCATCAATCCCATCGGTTATGTTAGCCCCGTTTGATATGGATGTGATGATGATAATAACAAAAAACATAAAAACCAGCAGCGAGTAATGATCCGTTTGGGCCCCTATAAACTTGAGCACTTTGCCATAGTCGAACTCGTTGTTCTTGTAAAAGGGTATTGTGGTTTTTGTCGACTGAATCTCCTGGGTATAAACGGGAACATTACCGTGCATATGAAACTGAACCGGAACATCATATTTAACCGGCAACTTTACCTCCTGGCGAATCACGATATCTTTGTTGGAATACATAGTAAACCCGATAAATAGGGCGAGCCCAACCTGCCCGGTTATTTTAAATCTTCCGGCCAATCCTTCTTTATTTTTTTTGAAGACTTTGATATAATCGTCCAGGAAACCGATGCCGCCGAGCCAAACAGTGGTAACCAGCATCATGATCACATAAATGTTATCCAGTTTGGCAAACAGCAAGGTTGGAATTAAAATACCGGAAATAATAATGATACCACCCATAGTAGGCGTACCTCCTTTTTGCATCTGACCTTCAAGTCCTAAATTCCGAATGGTTTCGCCAACCTGCTTAAACCGTAAATAATCAATCAACCTGCGGCCAAACACAGTTGTTACCAACAGTGAAGTGATTACCGCCATAGCCATACGAAACGTGATGTATTGAAACACGCCCGCACCAGGAATGGTGTAATTTTTATTAAGCCAGGTGAAGAGATAGTAGAGCATGTTGTTTATTGATGTGCAGATATGCAGATGTGCAAATGTTTTTTATTGTTTAATATGTGTTGATTTCAAATGTGCAGATGTGCAAATATTTTTTTATTGTTTAATGTGTGTTGATGAAATTATCTTTCCTAATATTTTTATTATCGATTGTATGTCATTGTAAATATTTTCCTCGAATGGATATCCTTCTGAGTGTTTGCATAGTTTTAACCAATATTCTGTTTCTTCGGCTTCTTTATAAGCTACCTTACATTTGTGCCTAAAATCAATTTTACTCTCCGCACCTTGCGACTCCCGAACATTCGCTCCGATTGATGTGCCGCTTCTAAATAATTGATTAGCCATGTTGAACTTCCTTTTCGATTCCAGTATTCCCGTGAAGGCTATAATTTTTAAAGAAAAATCAAAGGTTAAATCAACTATCAGGTTTGGCTTATCACTCATTATTTAATCTCATTTTGCAATTCATCATTCTTCCCATCATCTGCACATTTGCATATCTGCACATCTTCCCATTCTCTTCATTTGCACATCCGCATATCCGCACATCTGCACATCCTCCTCATTCAAGTTGTTTAAAACACTCCACCAATTCCTCCATATCATCGAAATGGGTTTTTACGCCCTTTATTTCCTGGTACTTTTCGTGGCCTTTACCAGCTACCAGGATAATGTCTCCCGGCCGGGCTAAAAGGCAGGCCGTTTTGATAGCTTCCCGCCTGTCTATGATGCTAACGGTATATCTTTTGAAAGCTGCATCCACGCCTTGCTCCATGTCTTTTATAATTGCTGCAGGATCTTCGGAACGGGGATTATCGGAGGTAAGGATCACTTTGTCGCTCCATTCACAGGCAGATTTTGCCATGATGGCCCGTTTGGTTTTATCCCTATCGCCTCCACAGCCTATTACGGTGATCACTTTTTCATTTCCTTTACGGATATCGTGGATGGTGCTTAATATATTTTGTATAGCATCAGGCGAATGCGCATAATCAACAATGCCTATAATTTTATTAGGTGCTACGATGTAGTCAAAACGACCTTTTGCACCTGTAAGCTTACTGAGGCTGGTTAAGATTTTTGCTTTGTCCTGCTCCAGCAGCATGGCCGCGGCGTAAACAGCCAACAAATTATAAGCGTTAAAGGTGCCCACCATTTTAAACCACACTTCTTCGTTATCTATCTGTAGCAATAAACCCTCGAACTGGTTTTCCAACACGCGGGCTTTATAGTCGGCCATGCTTTTAAAACCGTAGGTTTTTTTATGGGCCTTCGTGTTTTGCAGCATCACGTTGCCATTTTTGTCATCGCTGTTGGTTAAGGCGAAGGCACTGGATGGCAATGCATCAAAAAATGCTTTTTTGGCTTTCAGGTAGCTATCGAATGTTTTGTGATAATCTAAATGATCGTGTGTGAGGTTAGAAAATATGCCACCCGAAAATGTTAAACTGGCCACGCGGTGCTGCGCAATGGCATGCGAGCTTACTTCCATAAAGCAATAATCGCAGCCAGCTTCAACCATTTCGTCTATCAGCTTATTTAATTCAACCGGATCGGGAGTAGTATGTGTAGCAGGAATTACCTTACCGTTCACCTGGTTTTCGACAGTTGATAACAATCCGCATTTATAACCAAGATCGCGGAATAATTTATAAAGCAGCGTGGCAATTGTCGTTTTGCCGTTGGTGCCGGTTATGCCCACCAGTTTCAATTTGGCTGAGGGGTGTTCGTAAAAATTAGCAGCAACAATACCCAAAGCGACGGAGGAGTCCGCAACCATTAAAAAGTCAACTTCCCCTGTAACACGCGCAGGTAAAACCTCGCAGATAACTGCAACTGCGCCATCTTTAACAGCCTGTTGAATATAATCGTGCCCGTCAGATAACAGCCCTTTTATGGCTACAAATAAACATCCGGGTACAACTTTTCGCGAATCAAAAACTATCGCAGAAATCTCTATATCAGCACTTCCCTGAAGTTCTGTGAATGCAAGCCCGTCTATTATATCACTTAAGTATTTCATTGCAACTCAATTGTTATTTTTGAACCTCTCGGTATTATACTTCCACCCGTCACAGACTGGCTTATTACTTCGCCGCTGCCATGTACCGCCACTTTATAACCGGCGTTTCCAAGCAGGTATAATGCATCACTCAAACCCATCCCGGTTACCGACGGTACCGTTCCTGCTTTATATTTGATGTCCTCAAACGGAATGCCATTGCTGGTATCAACGCTTGCACTTATATTGGTTGATGCGTATAAAGGCTTTAAACCTAATTTATCGTATACCTGTTTTAACGCTTTTGTATTACCCTTTTTTATATGCGGCAGGTTGGTGTTGCCTACATAATGTACCGGCGCAGCCTGGTTCATGTCCAGGTCACTGGAGTAAACACGATCGGCTATTTCCCTGAAAACAGGCCCTGCCACTTTAGCTGCCAAATAGTCGCCCTGAGTTGGGTGGTTGATCACCACGATCATGGCATATTTTGGATGATTAGCCGGAAAATAGCCGCAGAATGAAGCCTGGTACGTTTTTTTAACACCATAGCCGGACGATCCGTTTGCGATTTGCGCCGTACCGGTTTTGCCGGCGACCGAATACAATGAGTTTTTGATCACATTTTTACCGGTACCTTCATTTACAACACCTTCCAGCATGCTTCTCATCTTGCCTAAAGTCGCATCTGAACACACTTTTTCATTGATAACCCTCGCCTGAAACTGTTCCACCGTATTCCCCAGCCTGCGAATCTCCTTCACAAAAATCGGGGCTATCATTGTGCCATTGTTTGCCACCGAATTATAAAAGGTGAGCATTTGCAACGGGGTTATCTTCATTTCATAACCATAAGCCATTTCGGGCAGCGTGTAATTTTTATTCCATGAATGGCTTTTTGGATTTTTAACTACCGGGTTGCCTTCACCAGGAATTTGCAAGTCAAGCTTTTCATTTAAATGGTAGCTGTATAGCTTATCAGTAAACTGGTAAGGATCGTCGCCATAATGCTGTACTACAAATTTGGCAGCCGCTACGTTTGATGATTCCTCAAACGCCTTTTTAGCCGTCATTTCATAATTGCCTTCTTCTGCGTCGGTAATTGTGGGCCCTTTCGGGAATTTGTATTTGCCGTTTTCAGCATTTATCACGCTATTCGTATCGATCTTGTGCTGATCAAACAAGGTCATATAGGTAGCCAGCTTAAATGTTGAACCCGGATCTGCTGCATCGCTGATGGCATAGTTTAGTTTTTCCTGGTAATCGCCGGTTTTAGTCCTGGTAAAGTTGGCAATCGCCCTGATCTCGCCGGTTGCAACTTCCATTAGTACCACGCAGCCATGATCGGCCTGCGTTTTTATCAATTGCTTTTTAAGCGCATCCTGCGCAACGTCCTGGTAATTAACATCGATGGTCGAAATAATATCCGCGCCGTCTTTTGGCGCAATTTCTTCTTCGCCGTTATTTACCGGCATCCAAACCCCGCCTGCAATGCGTTGCATCAGGCGTTTGCCATTTTCGCCGTTTATATAGTCAGCGTAAGCGCCTTCAAGTCCTACTGCATTTTTAACGTTTTCGTTTTTATAACCAATAGTACGCGCTGCCAGCGAGCGGAAAGGCAATACACGCCTGTTTTGCTGAACAATTATTAACCCGCCCTTATACTTGCCCATATTAAAAATCGGGAACTTACGGATCTGTTTCAGCTCCTGGTACGTTACCCTGCGTTTTGCGATGCGTTGATAGCGCGAGCTGTCTTTCCGAGCTTCACGCAGCATGCGCACGTAATCTCTTTCAGACTTATCGCCAAAAAATTCCGACAGCTTCATCCCCAGTGAATCTACCTTTTCATCAAAAACGCGTTCGTCGGCAATACCGCCGGCCAGCATATCCATGTGCAGCTCGTATTCTGGCACTGAGGTAGCCAGCAGGCTCATATCAACCGAAAATATATTGCCGCGCGCTGCTTCAACGGTTTGATATTGGGTAGAAAGGCTGGATGCCATAGCTTTCCATTTTTTACCCTGCACAAATTGTACACGGTAAAGCTGCACCACTACCGCACCTGCAAAAAGCAATATCAACCCGAAGGCGATATAAACCCTAATGAGTATATTGGTCCTGATGCTCATTTGGATGCCTCCTCTTCTGCAATTTTTTGCGGCGGCTGCAGGGATTCTTTGATGCCAAGGGTATCGGCACGTTTGGCTACTTCTGTAAGGGTACTTTTGTAGGCAAGGTCTGCCTTGGTAGTTTTATAATCCCAGCTTAACTCTTTTACTTGTTTGCCGATTTTATCAATATCGCGAATGTTTCTCTCAGCGAGGTGACGGTTGCCGATATAGATCATCCCCAAAAGGGCCAAAAACAGCACAAACGGCAAAGCCCTTGTTGCCGTTTCGGAATTTATAAATCCTTTGGATAAAAATTGCGTTAAAAAGTTATCAGGGATCTCCTTATAAGGTTTCTCCTCGACGATAAGCTTTTTTTCAGCTTCTTCTTCCTCAATTTGTGAACGTAGCCGGTTGGTCATTTTTTTACCGCTATTCTTAATTTAGCGCTCCGTGCCCTGTTGTTGTTACTTATTTCTTCCTCCGATGCCGTGATTGCCCCGCGGCTTACCGAATCAAAAGGTTTGTTATCATTTCCATAAAAATCTTTTTCAACTTCGCCGCTGAATTTGCCTTTGGCTATAAAGTTTTTTACCAGGCGGTCTTCCAGTGAGTGATAGCTCATTACTACCAACCGACCGCCCGATACCAAAACCTGTGCTGATTGTATCAAAAAGTCTTTTAGCGCTTCCAGCTCCTGGTTTACCTCAATACGCAATGCCTGGAAAACCTGGGCCAGGTACTTGTTCTCTTTTCCTTTCGGGATACGGTTAGTGATCGCGTTTTTCAGGTCAGCGACAGTAACAATAGGGTTGCTCAAACGCGCGGTTACTATGGTATTGGCTAATGATTTGGCGTTTTGTATTTCACCGTAAATACCGAATATGCGGTGCAATTCAGCCTCAGAATAAGTGTTTACAACCTCTTTCGCACTCAAAGAGGACGATTGGTTCATGCGCATATCCAGGTCGGCATCAAAGCGGATAGAAAACCCGCGTTCGGCCTGGTCAAACTGGTATGATGAAACCCCAAGGTCGGCTAATATGCCGTCGACGGGTATGGCATTATGCAAACGGCAAAAGTTTTTGAGGTAACGAAAATTTTGGTCGATGAAGACAAAACGGTCATCGGCGATCAGGTTC
Source organism: uncultured Mucilaginibacter sp. (assembly GCA_964657275.1). Lineage (GTDB taxonomy): Bacteria > Bacteroidota > Bacteroidia > Sphingobacteriales > Sphingobacteriaceae > Mucilaginibacter. Next base: position 10,289 of record CAZZUU010000108.1, read on the forward strand.
TGCTTTGCGTCTGCATCCTGGTCGAATGCGAGCAGTTTCCCATCGCTACCCAAATGTTTTAATATTTCGGTTGAGTGGCCGCCGCCACCAAAAGTTACATCGACGTAAGTACCTGCGGGATTGATATTCAAACCTTCAATACATTCATCCAGCATCACGGGAGTATGGTATTTACTCATTTGCGCCTTCCTTTCTCTTGCTGCCCATAACCTCTTCGGCCAGCTCGGCAAAGTTTTCCGGTTCGTTATCGATCATCGACTGATGCGCTGCCTTATCCCAAACTTCAATTTTGTTGATCTGGCAAGTGAGCACTACTTCGGTTTTTATGCCGGCGTAGTCCAGCAATAGCTGCGGTAAGTTCACCCTTCCGATTGCGTCAAGCGAAAGCTCAGTGGCCCCACGGGTGAAATACCTGATAAAATCTATGTTTTTACTTTCGTATTGATTAAGTTTGCTTAATTCGTCGAGTTTTTTGTCCCATTCTTGTTTGGTGTAAATAACCAGATACTTTTTAAAGCCGCGATTGATCACCAAGCCCTCAGAATCAGCTTCAGGAAGCTTTTTCTTGAGGCCAGCAGGGATCATCATGCGCCCTTTAGCATCTAGTTTACATTCAAATTCACCGGTTAAGTGGGACAT
>CAZZUU010000109.1:0-9543 GCA_964657275.1 uncultured Mucilaginibacter sp.
GAATGCCTACGAAAAATTCAAAGCAACGGCCCAGAAAAGTGAACAGCATCATGAACGTAAAATTGCCGAAGAACCCATGCCAGTTAACATGGCTGAATATAAGTACCAGCAAAATGCCAAACGAAGTAATGATAAGCGGCTGGATATAAAACTTGTTATATTTTTTTGCAATAAAGAAGATGATAGGCGCCGAAAAATAAAAGCACTCTTCAACCGTAAGCGACCATCCCTGCGCTATACCTGTATCCCAAAATTGATAGAAAAACCCGCGCAAAAAAGTGATATTTAAAAACATCAGTGCTACAGGGTTTGAACTGCCTTTTGTAATAGCCGGATCTTTAGTTATAAAATAATAAACGAAAGCGGCCACTGTCAGTAAAAAATACATGGGGTAAATACGGGCCACACGGTTTTTAAGGTATTGTTTAAACCAGTCGGTAGTTAAATGGAAGCTGTGGTAATACCTGAATGTGATCAGGAACCCCGAGAGCACGAAAAATATAGTTACCCCGATATGAAATTCACCCAAAAAACGCTGGATGATGTATGGGAAACTTCCATCAAAAACGTAGGCGAAATGGGATATAAATACCAGGTAAGCTGCCAATGCGCGTACTCCTGTTAAAGCCGGGATATAATTTTGTAAAGATCTTTGAGACAAACCGATTTAATCAATAATTAATACTAAGATAGTTATTTCGGAATGTTTTACGCAAAAAACCGTTCTAAGTTGCTCTAAATAGGATATATTGTGTTTATGGAGTGGCGCAACGGAATTAAATTTCTTAAGCCGGCGGCAAAAAAATCGTTGATTTATGAAACCGGCCTAAATAAACGCCGAGCCCTGTATAATGCCGCGCTCCAGTATCTTCTGGTCGATGTAGTATTGTATTTCTGATTTGCGCAGCCCCCAGTTTGGCGCTATCAGCATTGCGCGGTCGCTGAGGCCGAAGAGGCGCTGAATAACAATGTCAGGCCGCACAAGTGGTAAAAATTCACATAAAAAATTGGCGTACTCATCAAGACCAAATAATTTAAACGGTTCGCGTTTGTATTTTACGCCCATTACGGAGCCTTCCACAATATGCAGGTGGTGCAGCTTAACAAATTTAATTTGCGTAAACCGGTTGATCTCATCTGCATAACGCAGCATCATTTCGTGCGTTTCCCAGGGGAAGCCAAAAATAGTATGCACACAAACATCAAGTTTGCTGTTCTCGGTCATCTTTAGCGCTTTGATCAGATCATCGTGCGAACAGCCACGGTTAATTTGTGCCAGTGTGTCGTTGTAGATGGATTCCATACCCATCTCCAGGTCCACATCAAAACGATCAGTGTAACTCTCCAGCAATGCTATTTTTTCCGGATCGATGCAATCGGGCCGGGTGCCGACGGACAAGCCTACGATATCTTCGGTGCCATAGCTCAACGCCTCATCGTACATCATTTTTAAATAATGCGTGGGCGCATAGGTATTGGTATTTGGCTGAAAGTAGATAATAAACTTGTCGGCTTTGTTCCCCGTGCGGGCGCGCTCCATCCCCTGTATCACTTGTTCACGTACGGTAGGCGCGTTACGCGATACCGATGGTGTAAAAGAATCGACATTGCAATAGGTGCAGCCGCCATAGCCTTTGGAGCCGTCGCGGTTGGGGCAGGTAAAACCACCATCAACAATTACTTTAAACACACGCTGCCCCTTATATTTTTCGCGCAGCCATGCCCCGTAATTATTGTATCCCTTAAAACCTTGTTTTACCGCTTCTTCAGTAACCATATTGATGTGATTATTCACTTAGTGTTTGCTTTTCAATGGCGTTCATGTGGTCGCTACGCTTAGTTTCATCGATTGCGGGATGATTTTTCGCTTTTGTTAATTTACTAAAGGTGCTCAAGAGGACTTCGCCGTTTCACGGATTAAGGGCAAAGATACAGTTTTGATTTCGAACGGTGTGTTAACTTCTTTTCAGCAGAGCAGACGCATTAAAATTAAAAAATATATTTTTTTGCTTTCAGATGTGCCGTCAGGCACATTTCGTTAGTAGATGTTCGTTTAAAATTCACCAAGCGTTCCCATAGGAACGCCTCGTGCTTCTCTTGGGTATTTTCTACCTGCCAAAAGTCCCGATGGGACTGGGAAATCAAAACAAAGTCTTTTATTTTAATACGTTTGCCCCGTTTTCGAGGGACGTTGGATTGTATCCCCAAATAAATTTTATATTTGAAATTGGTATTACCCCAAGCCGATGCACAATTATTGATATGAAAAAAGGATTAATCTATTGTCTCCTATTTTTGCCTTTGTTTGTCTGTGGGCAATCAACAGATATATATTTTGATAAGGCGGTTGAGTTATATAATAGTAAGGATTTCGATAAGGCACTTGAGTATTTCACCAAAGAAATTGAATTAAATCCTAAAAATGCGGAGGCTTATAATTACAGGGCCATTATTAAAGAACAGCAAGGCGATAATTTAGGTGCCCTTGATGATTATTCCAAAGAAATAGCGCTCAATCCCGGAGGGGCATTTGTAGCCTATACTAACAGGGCTGCCATTAAACAAAATTTACAGGACTATAAAGGTTCAAATACTGATTGCGATAAGGCAATAGCGATAAACCCCAATTATGAAGCAGCGTATATCGACCGTGGAAACACAAAAAATTACATGGGCGCATACAAAAACGCTATTATCGATTTAGATAAGGCCATAAGCTTAAATCCCAAATCTGAGATGGCCTACAACAATCGTGGCAACTCAAAAAATGGATTGGGAGATTACAACGGAGCAATGGCCGACTTTAATAAAGCAATTGAGTTAAACCCACAATTAGCTATTGCATACTCAAATCGCGGCATTTCCAAAAGCAAGCTAAACGACAAAAAAGGCGCATTGGATGATATGAACAAGGGCGTTGAATTGCGGCCTGGCTCAAAAGAAGCTTTGATGTTGCGGGGAATGGTCGAGGACGAAATGCAGGACTTTAAAGCGTCTATAAACGATTACAACAAAGCCCTGGCTGTCGACCAAAAATTTGCGCAGGGTTATGAACTACGCAGTATCACAAAAGTACACATGGGCGATACCGTTGCTGCCATGGAAGATATTGATAAGGCAATAAGGTTAAACCCGCAATTTGCTGAAGCTTACTATAACCGCGGAGAGTTAAAAGGCGAAAAAAATGATTTTGCAGGCGGAATCGCTGACTTTACCCGTGCCATCCAACTAAAACCCGACTACGGGGGTGCCTATAACGAACGGGGAGATGCTAAAATGGCGTTGAAAGACTATACTGCTGCAACAGCAGATTTTAATAAAGAAATCGAGCTTGATCCGGACGGTTACCTGGGTTATGGCAACAGGGGCATTGCAAAGTTAAGTTTAAACGATTTTAAAGAGGCTGTTGATGACTTTAATAAAGCGTTACAACAAAAGCCCGATTGGCCAGGCTTATTCTATAAACGAGGTTTGGCCAAATTATCATTATCTGCCTATGACGCGGCTGTTATTGATTTTAACAAGGCTATTGAAAATGATCCAAAGGATATAGATGCATTTACAAACCGGGGCATAGCAAAAATGAAACTCGTTGATTACGCCGGAGCAGAGGCCGACTTCAACCAGGTGATCGTGCTCGATCCGAAATATGCATTAGGATATTACAACAGAGCTGAATTAAAAACTGAACGCAAGGATTTTGGGAGTGCTATAGACGATTTTACAGCAGCTATCAACCTTGATCCAAAATATACAAGCGCATATAATGATAGGGGCCGGGTAAAAATATTAATAAACGATGTAAGTGGTGCCATGATAGATTTTAACCTCGCCATCAAGTTAGGTACCAACGACGCTTTGCCATATATTAACAGGGGGCGCATAGAAGCTGAAAAGAATGATATTAAAGCTGCGTTTGAGGATTTTTCAAAGGCAATCGCTTTAAACTCACAGTTAGATGAGGTTTATCTGTTAAGAGCGTTTTTGTTTCTGAGAACAAAAAATATTAATGGATCTATGAGCGATTTAAATAAAGCAATTGCCTTAAACCCTGAGCACGGCGGAATGGCTTATGCAATGCGGGGAAAAATAAAAAAAGATCTGAGGAATTTTCCAGGGGCTTTGGCTGATTTAAATGTAGCCATTAAATTGATTCCCGACTTCGGGCAAGCTTATTTTGAGCGAGGCAATATAAAATTTCACCTGAACGATAAATCTGGTGCGTGCGCCGATTGGAGGAAGGCCAGCGATCTCGGTGTTGCCGAAGCTCATTCTTTTTTACAAATGTATTGCCAGTGATATAAAAGCAGCTAGCTGGCTTTACAAATGTGTATTACTCCTGAACAATTTAATAGCAATCGCCAGCAAAATAATACCAAAAGCCTTGCGCAATATACTGAGTCCCGTTTTACCAAGGAGTTTTTCGAGCCATTTTACATTTTTTAGCACAAGATACACAAACAGGGTATTCACAACTATCCCAATAATGATATTCTGTGTCTGATACTGTGACTTCAGCGAAAGCAGGGTGGTCATTGTCCCGGCTCCCGCAATTAATGGAAAAGCTAACGGAACTATCGAAACCGTTTGGGGCATTTCTTCTTTAAAAAATCTTACACCCAGTACCATTTCCATCGCAATAATAAAAATTACGAGCGACCCTGCTATCGCAAACGAAGAAACATCAAGCCCGATGATTGCAAGCAGTTCATCGCCTCCGAATAAAAAGCCGATCATCAGCACCAGCACCGCCAGGCTTGCCTTTTCCGATTCAATATGTCCGGCGCGCTGGCGCAGTTCAATAATTACGGGTATGGCGCCCAATATATCTATGATCGCGAAAAGGATCATCGTTACCGACAGGATCTCTCTAAAAATTAATGGATGCATGGCGTAAAGGTTTTATTCTTTTGACTTTAACCGAAAACTTAGCAAAAATGCAACTAAAATATAGAACGACGATAAAAAGAAAATACTATGTACCGAGATGGCAGCGGCAAAGCCTGCGGTTATAGGCCCCAGGGTTTGCCCGATAGAAGCGTATGATTGATTAATCCCCAATATCTGGCCCTGTTCGGCATGATCGATATTATCAGCAATAATAGCATTTATCATGGGGTTTCGGAGTCCGTTAAAGAGCCCATAAACACAGATGCAAATTGCAAAAGGTATAAACGCATTTATAAAACCAGACAAAAACATCGCCGAAAAACATAATATGGTCGACAACAATAATATTACAGACCTCGAAGAAAATATTTTGGTGAAAACAGGAACCCCTAATTGCATCAGGATGCCGCTGATACCAAAGACCGCATAAAAAATACCAATTTGGGTAGGGCTTATCTTTATAACATCAACGCTAAAGGTTTGAAAGCCGATGATCATGGTAAACTGCGCCATGGTTAATAAAAACCCCGTGAAAACTGCTGTGCCAACCGTTTTACGTTTTAAGGTGGTAATAAGCGCCGTGAACTTAAACCTGTCCTTGTGATCTGATCGGGTTTTTTTTGTGGTGACATTCGTTTCTTTTAATAAGAATGCCGCGCAAAGCGTACCGATCAACGAAATACCGGCAGCAAAGAAGAATGGTGCCTGCATACCCAGTTTATTCAACAGACCGCCAATGGCAGGGCCAATCACAAATCCGAAACCGAACGCCGAGCCCAGGTAGCCAAATTTTTTTGCCCTTGTTTGTGGTGTTGATGTATCTGATACCATAGCTTGCGCTACAGAGACATTGCCTCCGGTTAGCCCATCGAGTATCCTTGCTGCAAAAAGCATCAGCAAACTGCGGGCCTCTGCAAAAAGCAAAAATGAGATACAGGTGCCCGCCAGGCTGATCACCAGCAAAGGTTTGCGACCCCATTTATCAGAAAGTGAGCCTAAAATTGGCGTTGCAAAAAATTGGGCTATCGAAAACACGGCAATTAATACCCCCAGCGTTTCGCCGGTAAGCCCAAATTGTTTGCCATAAGGATAAAGTACCGGAATAATAATTCCGAAGCCCATCGAGTTGATGATACATACAAATACTAATATCCAAAGGTTTTTATCGTCCTTCATTTGGGGTTTTCCGCAACAAAATACGTTTTATTAACTGAAAAGAGATTAAGCCTAAACATTAATCATTGTTTAAAATATTATATTATAAAGTATTTTTTTGCTGTAATTCTTATGAAATTTATAAAAGCATAACTAATTACTTTTCAATAACGTACAAAGCCCGAATTATAAATAAACTAAATTAAGTAATATGAATGAAATTAATACGTCCGTTCTGGTAATCGATGACGAGGAGATGGTAAGAGATAATATAGAAGACATCCTTATACCAAATAATCAATCGGAAGATCAGGAGGACATAGATAATGCCTTCGATATACTATTTGGTAACGCCAAACCTTTACTTGTCACACGTACTCCATGTATCCCCGTTTTTACGGTTGATAAAGCCTCAAACGGCATGGAAGGCGTAAAAAAAGTGCAAAAAGCGATTGAAAATGGCACGCCTTACGCCGTTATTTTTCTTGATATGCGTATGCCGGGCTGGAGTGGGCTCGAAACAGCTATAGAAATAAGGAAACTCGACGTTAAGGCTGAAATTATTTTCATCACTGCATACAGCGATCGTTCTATTGATGAAATAGTTGAGCAGGCCGGCCAAAATGTTGGCTATCACTGTAAGCCTTATGCACCTGAAGAAATTATTCAATTAGCAACAAAAGCAGTTACTGATTATAATAAGCTGCGTAATCTCGAAAAATTGATCGAATCGATTTCGTGCATCGCCTTAAATAAAAATCAGCTTAACTCCTTGTTAAAAAACATCCTCGAGCAATTGGCTCTTTCGTTAGATACCAACGTGGCCCTTATCGGGAAACTGGACAAGGACCTTAATTACGAAAAGGTACTATCTATTGGCGCACTTGAGGAAAAGGTAAATATAGATGAACTTGCTGCCAGGGTTAAAGCTGTAAATATGAAAATGGACGAGGTTATCCAACTGGATGAACTTGTGCTTGCAAGAATAGACAACTATTATGTTTTTGCTTTACTGGAAAAACAGGAAAAGTTGAAAACCGAAAAGATGTACTTGTTGAAGCTGTTTGTTCAAAACGCGGCCCAGGCAATACGCAATGCGGAATTAAACGAAAAGTTAATTCAAAAAGAAAAATTATCGGCCGTTGGCCAGGTGATAGGCATGGTAATGCACGACCTGCGCACCCCGATAAAAAATATAAAGTTTATTACAGATATGATGCGTGAAGACGGAGAGGAGAGCGATTTGATTGATTTGATTGATCGGTCGGCAGAGCAGGCATCAGGTATATTTGAAGACTTTTTAGATTTTATCAAAGAGATCCCTGTGCAAAAAAGACCGGTAGACATCAATAAAATCACTGCCGAGGTTATTGATCAAACTAAAGGCCGCGACGGTTGGGAAAATATTACAATTAAAACTAATATTCCTGCTGACTTGTTTGTGCCAGGTGATGAAAGCAAGTTAAGAAGGGTTATCAGTAACCTTGTAAATAACGCTACGGATATTCTTCATGATAACAACGTAGAAAATGCTGTAATAAATATTTCGGCTGAAATTGCAAACAACGGCTTGTTGCTGACTATTAGTGACAACGGTCCAGGCATACCTGCAGAAATACTAACCTCGCTGTTTGAACCTTTTGTAACAAAAGACAAAAGCAACGGAACCGGCTTAGGGCTTGCCATAGTGAAACAATATGTACACGCACATAGCGGCGACATTTCTGCCACGAATGATAATGGTGCGGTATTTAAGATAAATTTATCGCTATAAACCTCAAACTGTTTAATTTCTAACCTATCACAATACATTTTTATATGATGGATGTTGTTTTAAAATACGAAGAGGTAAGCAGTAATACCGGCCAGCAGCAGTTGGATGAGTTACAGGAAACCATACGTAAATACAGCGCTTTAATTTCTGCATCAAATACAGGTTCGTGGGAGTACTTTCCAAAAACCGGGTTTTGGGATTGCAACAGTATATATTTTTCGATGCTGGGACGCGACATAAACGACTATAGTTTTTCGGGTTCAAAAAACCTGGACGAACGGTGGACAGACTTATTGCATCCGGAAGACCGTGCAGCCGCAGCGACTAAATTTCAAAATTATTTAACCAATCCGGAAGGGATGTATGAAAATACATTCAGGATGATGCATGCTGACGGGAGTTGGTTGTGGATCCGCGCGACCGGAGGGTTTTTAAAAGCCAGGGAGGCGGATAACCTTGATACTTTAATAGGCACACATACCGATATCACCCAGCTTATGCAAGTTGAGGAGAACATGCGGCAAGAACGAATATTACTGCGCACTTTAATTGATAACTTACCCGATACTATTTATGTTAAAGATGCTGAGGGCCGTAAGATCATAGCCAATAAAAGTGATGTTGCCACCATCGGTGCTAAATCTGAAGCGGATGTTATTGGTAAAAATGACCTTGAACTTTTCCCAAATGAAATTGGGTTGAGGGGATACGAGAACGATATGGATGTGTTGCGGAACGGAAAGGCGCTTTTAAATAAAGAAGAAGTTTTTTATGATAAAAATGGCGATCAGCATTGGTTATTAACCTCTAAAGTGCCCGTTATCGGCGAAGATGGCAAGGCTACCCGTATCCTTGGGATTGGCCATAATATTACCGACAGAAAGCGCTCTGAAGAGGCGCTTAATACTTTAAATAAAGAGCTGAACGCCCAATCTGAAGAACTAAGTAAGCAGGCAGGTGAGCTAAAAGCCTTAAATGAGCAGCTTATTAAGCAAAAAGAGCAGGAACTTGAAAAAGCAATTGCCCAAGGCAAATTTGAAATCGCATCCGAAGTGTTGCACGATATTGGCAACGCTTTGGTAGGTTTTGGTTCGTATTTAACACGGATTAATAAAGGCATTGAGAAGAATAACCTCGATTCCATCAAAAATTTAAGCCTGTTTTTGAAAGCACAGCAAACATTGATCGGTACTGCAATTGGCGATCAAAAAGCCGGCGCCCTGGTATCGATAACGGACGGGATTGAAAAAGCGCAAGCTGAAAATCAAAGAGAGGCAAGCGCCTCTATCAATGAGTTATTAAATATCGTATCGCACATACAGGAGATACTAAACATACAACGTCAGTTTGTGCGCGGACACGGCGGTTCTCACGAAAGGAAGCCGGTAAACATCGCAAATATTATTGACGACTCACGCTCGATGCTTTTTGCATCTTTTGACAAACGTGGTGTTAAACTGATTATCAATATTAAGCCGGGAAACCATGTTATAAAAGGCGACCATACCAAACTGATGCAGGTAATTTTGAATATCCTTAAAAATAGCCTTGAAGCTATCGATATGGAGAAAGAGAAAAAAAGCATCACGGTTTCTTTGGAAGCAATGGAAGATTATATCAGCCTGAAAATAGTTGATACGGGCGAAGGCTTTGATGAAGAAACAAGCCGTCGCTTTTTCGAGAGAGGTTTTAACACGCATCAACTATGAAGTAAATTCAGAAGA
>CAZZUU010000109.1:9553-10907 GCA_964657275.1 uncultured Mucilaginibacter sp.
CCAAGAAAAGCGGAACCGGCCTTGGCTTATACAATTGCAGATCGATAGTTGAAAGTCATGCAGGCTCATTTAATATCACTAGCGAAGGCGTTGGAAAAGGAGCTACTACTGATATAAAGTTCGCGATATAATTCTCAAAGTTTTTACAACCAACCTAATTGATATAAATATAACGGCCACGGCTTAAAAAGCTGAGGCCGTTTGCAATTTAGGGGGTTATTAACGCTGTCTTGGTGTTAGCAATAATCAACGACCTTGACAGTTTATAACTCTGGTTTTGGCGGGTCTTGCGGAAGGTTAACTATCCCTTTTCTGATCAATGAATGTTTTTTGCTATAGGCGAAATAAACTACAAAGCCGATAGCCATCCAAATAACTAAACGTAACCAATTATCTTTCCCAAGGCCCAGCATCATTAACAAACAAACAATCGCACCTAAAACCGGTACAAATGGCACCCATGGCGTACGAAACGGACGTGGGGTGGTTGGGTCTGATTTGCGCATTACCATAACACCAATGCATACCAATACAAACGCGAAGAGTGTGCCGATACTTGTCATATTGCCCACCACATCGCCGGGAACGAACGCAGCGAAGATTCCCACAAATACAAGGAATATAAGATTTGATTTATAAGGAGTTTGAAACTTAGGATGTACGGCCGAAAATACCGGCGGTATCAATCCATCCTTTGACATCGAGAAAAACACCCTCGATTGCCCAAGCAACATCACAAGAATAACAGAAGAAAATCCGCCTAAAATAGCTACGGTAACCAATACCGATAGCCAATGATAATTGTGCATATAGGTATCAATGGCGTAAGCAACAGATGCTTCCTTGCCTGCGGTTGCAAATTCTTTATAGTTGGCAACACCTGTAAGTACGTGGCCAAATAATACATATAAAACAGTACAGACAGCAAGAGAAACCAGTATACCGATAGGCATATCCTTTTTGGGGTTCTTCGCCTCCTGCGCCGCGGTAGACACCGCATCAAAACCTATAAACGCAAAGAATACAACACCCGCGGCGCTTACGATACCCGACCATCCGAACTTCCCGAAATCGTTCGTGAAATATTCAAGAAAGCTTTTTTGCCCATGCAGCATAGCCTGCTCACCAGGGTTTGCAGGAATGTAAGGTACATGGTTAGCGGGATTCATAAATCCCCAGCCAATGCATATAAATAAAATTACTATTGCAACTTTTACGATAACAATAATGCCGTTTACCAGTGCCGATTCTTTTGTGCCCCGAATAAGCACTAACGATAATACTACTATTATGAATAATGCCGGTAAATTGATAATACCATTAACGCCGTTTACAGCAGGTTCAAAAGGAGAAT
>CAZZUU010000110.1:0-10746 GCA_964657275.1 uncultured Mucilaginibacter sp.
CCTGGATAGTATTAAACATACACGTAACCCTGCCCTGGCACACGTTATTGATAAACAATTCACCTTCGGCCCCAGTTATAGTTATACATGGACCAATACTACCGAAGAGTACCGGACTAATACCTTTTATTATAACGGAAAAGTAAGCCTGTCGGGCAATTTATATGGTATTATAACGGGTGCCGATACTTTAAAAGGCAAGGTTAGCAAGCTTTTCGGTACACCATTTAACCAATATGTTAAACTGGAGAACGAGATAAGGTTCTTCCACAAACTTGGCCCTAATAGTACGCTGGCTACACGTTTTATTGCTGGGTTCGGTTTGCCTTACGGGAACTCGACAGTTTTGCCTTACACTCAGCAGTTCTTTATCGGCGGGGCAAACAGCTTGCGGGGTTTCCAGGCGCATTCAATAGGGCCGGGTGCATATAATTTGCCTGTTAGCCTCACGCAGGGCACTAACTTCGTCCCTGATGAATCGGGCGATATTAAATTGGAAGCGAATGTGGAATACCGTCCTAAATTGTTCAGCATAGTTGAGGGTGCTTTGTTCCTGGATGCAGGTAATATCTGGCTGTTACATAGCAACCCTAATTTGCCCGGGGCCGCTTTCGGTAAAAACTTTATCAACCAGATTGCCGCTGATGCGGGATTTGGCTTACGTTTTAACCTTACCGTACTGGTGTTACGTACCGATGTGGGGTTCCCGATAATCGAGCCTAATTTACCTGCAGGGCAACATGTGGTAATAAATCAAATAGATTTTGGCAGTTCTAAGTGGAGGGGGCAAAATCTCATTTTCAATCTTGCAATTGGTTATCCATTCTAACGATACCTTCGGCTATTTTTGTTAACCTTGTATCGATATCAAACTCCCATTTCACAAATTATCAATGGCCCACAAGAAACATAATTCGTCAAAAACAACCCCAGCAAAAAAACCGCAAAAGGTTAAAGTTCCACTAAAAATAATTGACCTGCACGAGGATGGGTTTCATCCTTTAGTTGAGATAGCTGTTTTTGGCGAATCGTTTTTAGTTGTGCTGGATACCGGAGCATCGAAAACGGCCTTCGATAACGACTTACTTTTGCAGGCCAATAAAAATGCTAAACTGAAATTAAGTGACAAGCTTTCTACAGGGCTGGGTACTAACACTATGCTGTCATCAACAGCAACAATTCATGATCTTTCAATTGGCGACTTATCAATCTCGGAGTTTGAGGTGGCTGTTTTAGATCTATCAACCATTAACGTTGCCTATAAGCAACTTGGCCACCCCGAAGTTTTAGGCGTATTAGGCGGCGATATATTGGTGAAGTATAAAGCTGTGATAAATTACGGAAAGAAACAGCTTAAGCTACGTGGGTAAAAACTTACGAAGTCTTTGAGACTTCGTAAGTTTTATCTAAAAATTCTAGGTGTCTATTCTCGCGTATTTCGCGTTCTTCTCTATAAACTCACGGCGGGGACCAACCTCATCACCCATCAGCATGGAGAAGGTATGATCGCATTCGGCGGCATTTTCAATGCTGGCACGCTTTAAGGTGCGACGTGCCGGATCCATCGTGGTTTCCCATAATTGTTCTGCATTCATTTCACCCAAACCTTTATAGCGCTGAATATGCACACTGTCTTCCCTGCCTGCACCCTTTAATTTTTGTACGGCAGCATCACGTTGTTCATCTGTCCAGCAATATTCAAATTCTTTACCTTTTTTAACCTGGTACAGAGGGGGCGAAGCGATATATACGTAACCAAACTCCACCAACTCCTTCATATAGCGGAAGAAGAACGTTAAGATAAGGGTAGTGATGTGCGAGCCGTCAACATCAGCATCCGTCATGATCACTATTTTGTGATAACGCAGCTTGGTGATATTAAGCGCCTTATCATCATCCGGCGTACCGCGGCTTACGCCCAGCCCGGTAAACATATTTTTTATTTCTTCGTTCTCGTAAATTTTATACTCCATGGCTTTCTCCACATTCAGTATCTTTCCCCTCAAGGGTAAAATAGCCTGAAATTCGCGATTACGCCCCTGTTTTGCAGTACCGCCTGCAGAATCACCCTCCACCAGATATATCTCGCATAAAGCGGGATCGCTGTTGGCGCAGTCAGATAGTTTACCTGGTAAACCGGAACCACCCATTACACTTTTGCGCTGCACCAATTCGCGCGCTTTGCGGGCAGCAGCACGGGCTGTGGCAGCAAGGACAACCTTGCTTACAATCATACGGGCTTCTTTCGGATGCTCTTCCAGGTAATTACCTAAAATCTCACCTACCGCCATGTCTACCGCGCCCATTACCTCATTATTCCCCAGTTTTGATTTGGTTTGGCCCTCAAACTGCGGTTCCTGTACTTTAACCGAAATCACAGCAGTCAACCCCTCGCGAAAGTCATCGCCGGTAATTTCAACCTTCATGTTTTTAAGCAACCCTTCTTTATCGGCATAGCTCTTCAACGTACGGGTTAAACCTCTGCGAAAACCGGCAACGTGTGTACCACCTTCAATAGTGTTGATATTATTCACGTACGAGTGCACATTCTCGGTATAGGTGTCGTTGTATTGCAATGCAAGTTCAACGGGTATGCCTTGTTTTATACCATCCAGGTAAATTGGCTCAGGTATAATAGGCTGGCGGGTACCATCTAAAAACTTAACAAATTCACTTAACCCACCCAAAGAATAAAATTCTTCTCTCGGGAAGCTGCCATCCTCCTCGGGAATACGCTCATCAGTCAACGTTAAACGGATGCCTTTATTTAAATAAGCCAACTCACGTAAACGGGCGGCTAGTGTATCAAACTTGTATTCAGTAGTTAGTGTAAATATTTCCGGATCGGGCTGAAAAGTTTGGGTAGTACCCGTACGATCTGATACACCTATTTCCTTTACCTCAAACAGCGGTTTACCCTGCGCATACTCCTGTGTAAACACTTTGCCGTCGCGTTCAACAACTGTTTTCATATGGGTTGATAGTGCATTAACACAACTCACACCCACACCATGCAAACCGCCTGAAACTTTATAAGTGTCCTTATCAAACTTGCCACCGGCATGTAAAACAGTCATTACGATCTGCAACGCCGATACTTGTTCTTTAGTAGTTATACCTGTAGGAATACCGCGGCCATTGTCAACAACTGTAATGGAATTCCCTTTGTGTATAGTAACGTCAATGGTGTCGCAATAACCGGCCAGCGCCTCGTCAATCGAGTTATCCACAACTTCATACACCAGGTGGTGTAATCCTTTAGATCCTGTGTCGCCAATGTACATCGACGGTCGTTTTCGAACCGCCTCTAAACCTTCTAAAACCTGTATATTATCTGCTGAGTAATTTGATTTGTCCTGATTTTCTTCGTTCATAATTATTTAAAACAACAACCTTCAAAAGTACGTATTTTACCCCGTATCTATACAATTGTGGATAAATATGGCACGATATAAACACTGGTTTTAAAACATTAGGATACTCAGAGCGAAAGTTTATCTTTGTCGAAATTTTTTTTGTTATAAACGATAAACCATACGCGCAAAGCGCAATAAAAATCCATTATTGAAAATGAAAACTACGGCTTCTATTTTTACAAAGATCACCTTCGGTGCGTTAATTGCCGGAAGCATGATCGCCTGCAATAAATCTAAAACGGATGATAAAACAAGTACTGCAAAAACTACCGTTGCAGACAAAACCGAAATAGTATTTATTAACCAGGATTCGTTAACGGCTAAGTACGAATATGCTAAAGATATGCGTAAACGCCTTGAAGATAAAGGCAAAACCGCACAAGATGATGTAGGCGGCCGCAAACAGGCTTTTCAGCGCGAGGTGTCTGATTATCAGAAAAGCGCTAATACATTAAGCGCAGATCAGCGTGCTGCCACCGAGCAACGCCTTCAGCGCGAAGGACAAGAATTACAAACGTACGAGCAAAATACCTCTGCGCAATTCCAAAGTGAACAGAATACCGAAACACAGAAACTCTACCAAAAAGTTTATGATTTCACTAAGCAATACGCCAAAGAAAAAGGGTACAAAATGGTGTTAACTTTTCAAAATGGTAACCCTGGTTTATTGTATGCAGACGAAAGCGTTGATGTTACTGTTGACGTTATCAAAAGACTGAACGAAGCATACGCAAAAGATAAAAAATAATCGTTTCGTCTATTCATCAAGTTCAAAAAAACAATAAAAAAAATGAGGCCCTAACCGGATGGTTAGGGCCTCATTTTTTGCACTGCATTTTGCGATAAACCTTATATTAGCTAAGCTGATAATACTTTGTTATCCAGTTCTTCATATTCAGAGTTCTTACTGACGAATTCAGGGACAATCTCTTTCATTTTATTTACCACAGCTAATACATCATTGTGATTGTTTAACACGAGCAATTCATTAATATCAGCAAGCACTTTGGCGTACTTATAGTTTTTAACTTTTGATATTTTGATTTTTTCGTGGTAGGTTGGCATTGTACTCTCGCCGTCGTTGAGCAGTTCTTCATATAGTTTTTCGCCGGGCCTTAAACCTGTATAAACAATTTTTATATCCCGCTCGGGCTGCAAGCCGGCAAGCTTTATCATTTTCAAAGCCAGATCGGTAATCTTAACAGGTTCACCCATGTCAAAAATAAATATTTCGCCGCCGATACCCATAGTTCCGGCTTCCAATACGAGATGGACAGCTTCGGGAATAGTCATAAAATAACGGGTAATTTCCGGGTGTGTGACTGTGATAGGGCCACCCTTTTGTATTTGTGCTTTAAAGCGCGGTATTACCGAACCATTTGACCCTAATACATTGCCAAACCGGGTAGTAACAAAACGTGTGTTACCATTATTATCGGGATGGTTTTTTAGCGATTGAATATATATCTCTGCAATACGTTTAGTTGCACCCATAATGTTAGACGGGTTAACTGCTTTGTCGGTAGATATCATCACGAACTTGTCTACATCAAAGGCAACGGCCAGATCAGCGACATATTTGGTACCCAGGATGTTGGTCAATACACCCTCAGTAGGGTTCTCTTCCATCATTGGTACATGTTTATAAGCTGCCGCATGGAAAACCACCTCGGGACGATAATCAAGAAACAATTTACTCATGCGATGATAGTTTCTGATATCCGCTATAAATATCTTTGCCGGAACAGCTGGAAAGTTCTCTTCAACGTGAAGGCGTAACTCATGTAGCGGCGATTCGGCCTGGTCGCATAAAATAACCATGGCAGGATTATATTGAAGTACCTGTTGTACAATCTCCGAACCTATTGAACCGGCAGCTCCTGTAACCAATACTCTTTTACCCCTTAAATCATTCGAAATTTGCGTAGTATCAATACGAATTGGATTACGTTGTAACAGGTCTTCAATTTTCAAGTCCTTAATTTGTTGCAAGTTAAGTTTACCGTATATCCATTGATCTGAAGGAGGTACGGTTAAAACCTGTACCCCGAGCGCAAGGCACTTCTCAAGCGCATTTCTTTTAGCCTCCTCATTCAGGTGATGATTCATGATGATCAGTTTATCAACCTTCCGTTTTTCGATGAGTTTGTCAAGCTTGTCGATATCATAAACTTTAACCTGTTCAATCTCTTTGTCAATTTTGCCCGGATAATCATCAACAAAACCTATCACCGAAAAATTAGTTTTTGCACTTGCTTCAAGCGCTTGTTTCACCAGTATGGCGCTATTATCAGAGCCGTATATCAGTACGGTTGTTTTTATGGTGCTTGAATAATTTTTTAGATAATAAAAAACGCTTTTTACAGCGGTTCTGAGTAAAATCAATAAAGTACTCGACACCGAAAAATTTACTACCATTATCAAAGTGATGGTAAATCTGGAGATTGGCCAATTAGGCAAAATCCAAACATTCAGGGCGAAAAAATAGGCTAGCGTACTTAAAAATACAGAACTGAATATACGCAACACATCGCGCGTATTGGAATAACGGATAAGCCCGATATGGATGCGCATTAAATACATTACGACCGCCGTAATTACGCAATAAGAGGTTGTGTAAATGAAAAAATATCCCCTTAGGATGCTTATAAATTCAAAACGATAGGCAATAAAAAAAGAAAAAGAAAACGATGTGGCAACGATAAAGATGTCTACGAGCATTATAACCCACCTCGGAACCACACGATGGGAAAGTATGTATTTTTTCATAAGGCTAGCACTAGATGTACGAAAGTAACGCAATATTTTTAAAAAACAATAAAAAACCTAATTGGAACATTTTTCGTCAAAAAATAATAATTTGTTTACAATCAGTTAGATAAATTAACGCATCTGATATTTAGGTTTACAAAAATCTCTTTAAAAACATTTTTATTAGTATTAAGTTTTATTTATTTAGAGGTTTATTGAATAAAATGACATGAGCCCACTCGCAAACTGTAGTTGTTAGATAAAATTATAAAATTTGCACATTAAATTAATTTTTGTTTGCCTCGTTGCAACCTGGGCTTAACTAAAATATAAATAATGGTTAGCGGCATAATGGTCAACAGGTATAAAATAACAACAGATATTTTTATGTTAATTATAATTGCAACAATTATAACTGCCTGTAATAAAGCATAACTGGCGGCTACGTTTAAATGTGGCAATTGCTGTTCATTTGCCAACAACTGGTAAAAATGAAATCGATGGGCCTTAAAAATATTTTGTTTGAGCAATAGCCTGTGAAAAATGGTTAATATAGAATCAACACCGTATACTGCGAGGAATAGCAGGTACACCCAATTATTTGTTAAAAATATCAGTTTTAACAACAACATTATAACCCAAAAGGCCATCGAAACGCTTCCCACGTCGCCTGCAAAACATTTTGCTTTTTTGCGAAAATTAAAAAATAAAAAAACGCAGCATGCTATTAAAGGCAGCCAAATTAAATCCCCATCGACAAATTTAACTTTGAAGAGATTTACATATTGCAATCCGGTAAGCGCAACTAAACTATAAGCTCCGGTTATACCATTTATTCCATCCATAAAATTATAGGCGTTAATGGTTCCAACAGCAAAAAAATAGAGCAATAAGATTTCGTAAACCCTAAAAATGGTAAATACATTTAGAAATAAAAACAACATAGTGACTGAAATCAAATGAAAAAGCAGCCTAATTCTATTAGAAAGCATAATTCGGTCATCTAAAAAGCTAATTACTCCTATAACAATAATACCTGTTAGTGGTAGCCAATATAAAGGATGTAGAATAAAAGCGGCCGCCGCGGCAAAGAGAAAGACAACACCGCCGCCTCTGATAGTTATATCAACATGTGAACTACGTTCGTTCGGATGATCAATAATATTGTAGTGATCCGCAATTTTAAAGTATAGAAGAGATATTCCGAAAAATGCTATTGTTAAAAAAAAATAGATCACGAAGAGTATTATTTGCGTTTAAAAGCGATTAAAATCTTTATTCAGCAAATTTATCTTTTTGATTCATATTCCCAGTCACCTTTTTTGTTTACTATCTGCCATTGGGTTGGCGACAGCTTCCTTAGAGTTAATATCGCACCAACCTCAGTACTTTTTATTGCGGCACCAGCATTACTCAAAGGGCCTATGGAAACGTTGTCGCCGGGTACAATACGGATACCGCCGCTACTTTTAACTGTAAAAGTCGTGGCGGCATCAAGTACAATTGCACCCTGGTTTAAAGAAAATGAAACCATCGATCTAGAATTTGCATCATTGCTTACGCTCGAAATAACCAATGGTAATTTTAAATCACTTGGTGATGTGATCGTGGAAACATTTTCGGCATTTATTATCGAAACCCCCGAAATAGCAATAAAAAATTTATTCTGCGGAGGGACACCTTTTATTTCTACAGGGCTAACTATTTTTACATTTTTAAAGACAGCGCCTTTATCATCGTTAAAATGAAATCCATAAACCATTTTGGGAACAGGCCTGGTATCTTTAATATCCGCATTTTGGATAAGTACGTTTCCAAGATCACCCGTCTGCGTCTGTGCTGCCTCTCTTAAGAATACGATTCCCGAGCCATATCTTGCTGATGCCTGTCCTGAATTGTTAGGGTTTATTATTTGCGGTGCCATAATTTTTACCGCAGGTGTATTATTAGCAGCATAGCTATCAATTCGTATCCCGCAATAGGTATTATTGGTGTATATTGGATGAAGGTCGGAAATCGTTCCATTAATTACTTGATTTCCCTCGCCTAAAGGGCCTACGTAAAGGCCATAAGCGCTACCGGAATCCGTATGATTGGTTATTGTTACGCCAACGTTTTGGGCATTGTTAATCAAATGTGCCAACGAAACACTTATACCCGAACCCTTATTATTCCTTGTAACCGGGTTGACCAAATTTATATTGATGATGTTATCGGTGTTTGTATTAGGTTCAATATCAATACCTGCTTCAGGGCTTGTACCATGAGAATTGGAACAAACGGGGTTCATAACATTGATATTCTTACCCTTGGTTATGGTTAAACCCATTCGCCTATTATTATCGCTAACTAAATTTTTAATTAAAATGTTGTTACCTCCATAGATAGCCAATCCATCGCCCCAGCAATTAGAGATCCTGGCATTTATTATATTAATGTTACTGCCAACTCCAATAACCAGTCCATGGCCCCATTCGCCTGCTGTTCCTGTGTGCGAATCCCTGTCTCCAATTATGTTTGGGTTTATTAATGTTACGTTTGTGCAATTAATTAGATAAATAATATGGTAGCTGGCAGCACTGTTGGGGATTGCGATAAAAGACGCCCCTGGAGCCCATGTTATTGTTTTGTTTGATGAAACGTTAATTGATTTTATCGCGTTTATCATGTATTTCCCTTTGGGGATATAAATCTTCGCTCCAGCATTAACTGCATCCTGAATTGCTTTTGTATCGTCAGTAACGCCATCGCCTTTTGCGCCAAAATTTTTAACATCAACTGTATTTTGTTTAGCATGGTGGATGCTATAATTATTGTGGGCTGAGTTGTGAAACCTATTGGGATCCGGACTGGTTGAATGCGTTACAAGACTTAAAAACATAAGTTTCGTAGCTATAATACTTATACATCTCATTCTACAAAATTAAAAAGTTAGCATCACATTTGATTTTCAAAAATTGAACGATAATACCTTGCTAATATTGCTATTTTAATGAAAAATAGCCATTTATATAATCTTAATCTGGCACTTCCTTAATGTTAATGGCTTTGCCCAATTCACTTAGTACACTGCCGGGTTTCCATTTCAATTCTTCACGAGCTTTATTGTCTGAAAAGGTGAGTGTAGAGGTGATTTTATTTAAACTATCGGTATTTAAAGGAAGCTTGCCGTATAAATCTCCCGCTTTGGCTAAAAATTTGGCAAGCCAGAGCGGGATATTTTTAGGTTTGTTTTTTTTGAACAATTTTGAAACGTTTAGTTCCAACATTTCAAATGTCGGGTGGTATCCATCCGTGAGGTTGTAAATGCCTCTCTTGTTTTTGAGTTTCGATATCAGTTTTGCAACATCTTTCCCTAAAACCATGCTCTTTTTTGCTTTACCCCCGCCTATACTGAGATATCTTCCACTTTTTATCCCGTTGACCATCCTACCGAAATTGCCCGGGGCATTAGGCCCGATAACCAGGGGCAATCGTAATATTACGACCGGAATATTGTTTTTATTACCCCAGTCAATTAGGTATTTTTCGGCCTCTATTTTACTTTTTGCGTACGCAGATAGTCCATTTAACGGAAAGTCTTCATCGATATTTTCTCCTTGATCTGCTCCGTATACCGCCACGGTGCTAATAAAAATAAACTGATCAGGATAGAAACCTGATGTGTTAATGCCTCTAATTAAATTTATAGTTCCGTTAAAATTAACATTAAAAAACTCACTATCTTTTGCTTTATCAGGATGAATAACGTGTGCTTTTCCGGCGGCGTGCACAATAAAATCATATTTTTTCTCAATGACGGGAATATCGGATGACAAATCACAACTTATTGTATTGTTGGAATTAGCACCAAGCCCGTCTATTTTACAATTTTTTATCGTATCAGTTATGATTTTCCCAAGAAAACCATTTTTGCCGGTAAGCAACACCTCAAGCATTGTTACTATTATTTAAATGGTGTTTGTAAAATGCGAGCAGCTCCGACCAAATAAATTGCTGATCAAATCCATTAGCGATCATTTGTACGGCATTTTCAGACATCAACGTTAATTCATTCGGATTTGCGTAAAGACGTGAAACGGCATCTAATATATCACCAACACTTTTGGGTTTTATCAGTATCCCATTAACCCCATGTTTGATAATCTCGTTGCATCCATTTATGTCAGTTGCTATGCAAGGTAGCCCCATTGCATTAGCTTGCATTAGCGATTGAGGAAACCCTTCCCGATAACTTGGGAAAACAAATATATTAGAGAGCGCTAAATATGGCCGAATGTCATCTACATGCCCGGTTGTTATTATACTTTCGTCACTGTTTATAATGTGTAAAACATCATTATTTAACGGGTTAAGCTCCTCTAACGGTCCAACCAGGAAAAGTTTTAAATTAGGGATAATATCTTTTAGTTTTTTAAAAGCGTATATCAACTCGTTAACACCTTTTGAGTTTGCTAATCTGCCTACAAAACAAATTTTAAAATCATCATCCAGTAGACTTAATTCTTTTTTCAGAGCATTCGCCCGATTTGAAACAGCCGCTGTTTTACTGTAATAACTCCTGTTAATTCCATTACTA
>CAZZUU010000111.1:0-10707 GCA_964657275.1 uncultured Mucilaginibacter sp.
AGAAATTTTCAGTTACCTTAAAGGTCATCAATTCAGTGGTAACGGGTGCCGAATTTACGGCCTCAGTAACCACAACCGGAGATGAGCCAAAAAAGGAATGGTGGACCGTTACTGCGCGAACTTCAGACATCTTTCCCGTAGTTTACAATCTGTGAGTCCTTTTCAGCCATTTAAGTCGATATTCTTGTCAATTAATATGATATAGATCTGCCTATCCTATTAATTTTGCTTAAATATTTTCAGTAAATAAATTTTCTCGATAGTTATCAGGCCCCAATCAGTGCAAACGCACGCAATTTTTTGTGTAATTTCATTTAACTTTTTGTTTGTTACTTGTAACCTTTCATTTGCCGTTTCGTAAAAAGAGTTATGGTAACACAAACACAAGTACATTCGGAAGTTGAAGTACCTGCTTTCGGAAATAAAACAATTGTAATTTCGACATTAATAGCTGGTAATTTAATGGTGCTCGCGGTACTTGCACTTATATATATGACTCTTTAACAGTCATTTCTCCCTATTATCTGTAAAACCTTACGGGGCTGCCGTTTTCTTTTCCCATCGAAAAAATTGTATGCCATTTGTATCCACGGCAAAACCAATACCTCACCTCCAATACACTATTCATAAAAGCATTTCTTGAAATAAATTTGCGCCGGTAACAACTAAGTGCGATTTTATATGGAAATTTCACCTCTGTGTAAAAAAGCAAATTCCCCATTTTTCCTCATTGTCGTTTTGTGTAATTTCTATCCAGTTAAATTTTCAAACAAATATTTTCCTGTAACAGCAATCGGCTTTTATTTTAAATAATAGCTTTTGATTAACTTTTTTAATCATGAATATCATTTCGTCTCTTTTTGATTAATTATTGCAATGATGAGCTATAAATCAACAATAGCCATTTTAACAATATGATGTTAACTTTTACCCTAAGCAGGGCATTATTTATTATTGGTTTAAGAATTGCATTTTACTTAGCACATTTTAAAAAGAGTTATTGTTACAAAGCTGCTTTATATGGAAACTCGTTACTTTTACCTATTACGTTTAATATTGGCCTGGACAGATCTGGCGTTGGTCAACCTTTGTCTTTTTATAGCCTATCATATCTCCAATAATAATGGGATCGTTATCGGCAAGCATTTTTATCAGCACTCAGCTATCATCTGTAACCTCACCTGGATAATCTGCACCGGTATCTTCAAACTTTATAACGAAAACACCATTCATAAACAGGAAGCTATATACAGGGCAACCTGGAAGAGCATGGCCCTGCATATGGCTTTATTTGTTGCTTACCTGTTTTTTAGCAACACTGTTGGGATACCAAAATCATATTTTATAGGTTTCTACTCACTGTTAATAATTTCGTTTTTACTTAGCCGTTTCACAGGAACGGCGATGCAGGATTTACTCGGCAGAAATTCGGGCGTTCGTAAATCCGTAGCGATTTTAGATATGAACCAGTGCGGATCGAAACTTGCAAAATATCTCGAAACACAAAGCGGCCTTAATTTTCTGGGCTTTTTAGAAGGCGGTTTCAGTGTGAGTGAACGCGGTGAACTTGTTATAGCTTCTGCTGCAAAGCAACTTACTGCAGCCGTTAATTCAGGTGTTGAAGAGGTTTTTGTGTCTATTGATTCACATCGGATGAATGATGTAACAGATTTGATTAAAGAAGGCGAAAAACAGTGTGTGCGTTTAAAATTTGTTCCGGATATGACGGCTTTGGAGTCAAACTTCCGTTTCGACAGGATGGGAGACTTTACAGTACTTTGTGCCCGTAGCGAACCTCTCGAAGCTATAGAGAACCGCTTTAAAAAGCGTCTTTTTGATATTATTGTAAGCGTATTTGTGGTTGTGTTTATACTAAGTTGGCTATATCCCTTAATGGCAATTATTATTAAAATACAAAGCCCGGGCCCTGTTCTTTTTAAACAATTGAGGTCGGGAAGGGATAATAAGCCGTTTTGGTGCTATAAATTTAGAAGTATGCGTATGAATGATGAAAGCGATAACAGGCAGGCAAGCGCTGGTGACGACAGGGTTACGCCAATAGGAAGATTTATGCGCAGAACGAGTATAGATGAATTTCCACAATTTTTGAACGTACTGTTTGGTTATATGAGTGTGATAGGCCCGCGGCCGCACATGATATCACATACAGAGCAATATCGTAAGATAATTGATAAGTATATGGTTCGCCAATTTTTAAAGCCCGGCATCAGCGGCCTGGCACAGGTTAACGGTTTCCGTGGCGAAACAAAGGATACCCGGTTAATGGAAAAAAGGGTAGAGAATGATATTTCATATATGGAAAATTGGTCGTTGATGCTTGATGTAAGAATTGTATTTCTCACCATAATAAATGTGTTCAGGGGCGACGGCGCTTATTAATTCACTTTTATATAACCTTCGATAGCAAATCATTAAAATCAATTCTTACTCAATCAAAAACACAAAAGGCGATAAATTTATCGCCTTTTGTGTTTGAAAAAATTGCAATTCCAAATGATCAATTTATCTTCAAAATAAAATATCCTGTCTTTCTTCTGGTTTGTCCGTTTACGGTATATTCAACCATATAAAAGTAGGTGCCGGGTTGCTCCAAGCGGCCGTTTATATTAGAGTGGCCATCAAAAACTTTACTTGAATTATTGTATCCGACGGTGCTATATATAGTTTCACCATTAAGATTGATGATTGCAACTTTGTTTCCGGGATAATTTTCTATGCCCTCTATTAACAGAAAATCATTTACGCCATCACCATTAGGAGAAACAGCCTGGTGAACTAAAATTTTATCATCATTCTCATCATGAATGGAAATGAGTTGGTTTATTGCAGATGCGGCCAGATAATTCGCATCACCAGGTTGAGTGGCAGTAAGAAATGCGCTTCCCAGTTGCAGCAGATTTACGCTTGAACCTTTAACACTCATTATCGTTGAATCTGACGATTTATAAATAATAGGCAATTTAGAACTTGAAGTAGCTTCGATAAGCGTATAAGATGTTCCTCTTTGCAACGTTGGAACCTGGCTAAACGAAATGGTTTGTTTAGCCTTATTTACTACCAATGTTTGTGTCACAGTTGGCGAATTTATGTAGTTTTTATCAGGGGCAACTGTTGCTGTAAGGGTTGTTGTACCGGCGCCTACGATGTGTATTTTACCGTTGGTAACACTGATTACATTTGGATCATAACCGTTATAAATGATAGGCTCAGACGTGCTTGCCGAAGCACCTGCATAAAAATCGGCATCTCCGTATGTTTTTATATCCAGGTCGTTAAAAGTTATAAAGCGTGTGCTGTCGGCAGTTGTCGGATCCATTCGTTTCAAACTCAGGGTATACGTTCTGGTAGTAACTCCGTCTTCGGCAGTTACAACAGTTTTAACAACATTACTGCCTATATTCAAATTCATTGGCGCCGATGTAGCTCCGCTGGTTAACAAAACGCCGTTCACTGTTACTGTTGCCGCTGCATTTTTGGTAACAGGGGTAATGGTAACGGCAGCAATGGCATTGTCAACCGTAGTGCTGTAATTAAGTGTATCCGCGTTAAAGCCAGGATTAAGAGTAATGTTAAACACATTTGAGCCAGGTGTAGTTGTTCCGCCCGATATTCCGTTTAGGGGATAGGTTGCATTATCCACAGCGACAACGGCGCCGGTTACACTGCTCGGAGTGCCTTGGGCCGGCGTTAATGCGGCCAAGCTTGCATCATTTGAAATGGGTAGTTGCCTGTTAACAGTTATCGTATATGAATGAGTAATGCTTCCGTTTTGTGCAGTTACTATCACCTTAATTACATTCTTTCCGGATGCCAGTAAAATAGGAGCAGATGGTGTCCCGCTTGCGAGCGGTACTCCATTAACTATTATAGTTGCATACGGATCGCTCGTAGTTGGCGTGACGGTAACACTTGAATCCGCCCTGCCAACAGCAGCGGTATAAGCAAATGTTGTAGGGGCAAAAACGTTATCCAACGGGCCAGTGCTGAGTGTAAGGTTTGAAAGTAATGCGTTTGATGCCGGCGCTATACGCGTTACAAATACGGTATAAGTTTTAATAGTTTTGCCGTCCTGCGCTGTTACCACAGCTATTATAATATTTCTGCCTAATTTTAACAAAATAGGCATAGATGCTGTCCCGCTTGTTACTATACTGCCGTTTATTTTCACGGTTGCAGTGGTGTCAGTAACCGTAGGCACTGTTACTATTGACGAGATAGCATTATTTACGTTTACAAAGTAATTAATTGTACCCCCGGTAAATTGCGGACTCAAACTTCCGTTATCAAGCGTCAAATTTGCAAGTGTGGCTATTTGCGAAGCCCCACGCGTAACTGTTAACGTGTAAGTTTTTACAGTAGTACCATTTTGTGCGGTTATCACAGTTGTAATAATATTTTTCCCCACGTTAAGCGCAATAGGCGCAGAAGGAGTTCCGCTTGCTATTGGCACTCCGTTAATCGTTAATGTCGCTGCGGCGTTGTTTGCTGTTGGAGTTACTATAATAGAGGTGGTGGCGTTATTTACATACGTAGTAAAATCGTATATATTGCCTACGGGGTGCGGCGGAAGGGCGTTCGCCAAAATTGACCGTAGGCTTGCGTCACCTGAAGGCCTGTTTACTGTGAGCGTATAGGTGTGTTTAGTAAGCCCATCACCGGCGGTTACAACTGTGGTTATAACGGTGGTACCGATGTTTAAAGTTATATTACGCGAAAGCGAACCCGATTGTACGGTTATTCCGTTTACTTTTACAGTTGCCGCCGCGTTGCTCGTTGTAGGTATCACAGTCAACAGGCTCGTGGTACTGCCTACATTGGCAGTATAACTGTTTGTGCTATCTGCGAATACAGGACTAATTGTCCCGCTGCTTATCGATAAATTTGCAAGTGTGGCAATTGACGATGTTGCGCGGGTAACAATGGTTTTATAAATTTTTGCGGTAATGCCGTCTTGTGCGGTTACCATCGTGGTAATAATGTTAATACCTACTTTAAGTGTGATAGGTGCCGATGCGGTTCCGTTTATTACCGATGTTCCGTTTATTTTAATGGTTGCGGTAGAATCAGTGGCCGTCGGAGTTATCGATATCGACGATATCGTATTACTCACGCTTGTTAAATAAGTTGATGTTCCGCTGGCAAATATAGGGTTCAACGTGCCGTTGCTGAACGTTAAATTAGCCAGCGTGGCAATTGACGATGGCGCACGGGTGATAGTTACGCTATAAGTTTTTATTGTAGTGCCATCCTGGGCAGTTATTACGGTTGTGATAACGTTCTTCCCCACATTTAATGCAATTGGTGCTGATGGTGTTCCGCTTGTAACCAGTATGCCATTTACCGTAACAGTGGCCCCGGCATTGTTTGCGGTTGGAGTTACCGTAATAGAATCTGTGGAGTTGATTACCGAGGTGGTAAAGTTTGTTAATCCGTTTCCTGAAGGATGTGGTATCGAACTGTTTACCAAAATTTGTTTTAAGGTCGCATCGTTTGATGGTCTTAAAACGGTGGTGGTATAGGTATCTGTTGTTGAGCCATCCTGTGCCGTTACGATGGTGGTAATTACATTAGTGCCAACATTTAAGGACATGGCTGCTGAAGCAAAGCCTAAAGGCACAGGTGCACCGTTTACAGTTACCGTAGCGGTTGAGTCTGTGGGGGTCGGTTTCAACGTCACCGAAGTTACTGCGCTGCCTACAGTTACGTTGTAAGCATTTGTCGAAGTAGCAAAAGACGGTGACAGCGAACCACCACCGGCGGATAAATTTGCAAGGGTAGCTATTGACGATGGCGCACGTGTAATAGTTGTTGTGTAGCTGTTGGTTGTACCATCCTGAGCTGTAACTAAAATCGTAACTGTATTAAGGCCTACGTTTAAAGATATAGCTGACGAAGCTGCACCGGATGGTATTGTTACTCCATT
Organism: uncultured Mucilaginibacter sp.; assembly: GCA_964657275.1. Classification (GTDB taxonomy): domain Bacteria; phylum Bacteroidota; class Bacteroidia; order Sphingobacteriales; family Sphingobacteriaceae; genus Mucilaginibacter. The sequence continues at coordinate 5,945 of CAZZUU010000111.1, forward strand.
TATCGTTACTGTGGCAGTTGAATCGGTAACAACCGGTGTAACTACAGTTGAAGATATAGCATTTCCCACGTTAACGGTATAAGCCGTTGTGCCTGCGTTAAAAGCCGGAGCGGGCATGCAATTGCTCATTGTCAAACTTGCCAGTGTGGCTACTGACGATGCCGCACGGGTAATGGTTGTTGTATAAGTATAGATTGTTCCATCCTGGGCGGTAACTACCGTAGTGATCGTATTGTTTCCAACATTTAGGGGTAACGCCGGTGCGGCTGAACCTGAAGGTACCGGGGTTCCGTTTATAGCAATGGTCGCAGTTGGATCTGTTGTAGTTGGTGTTATGGTAACCGAAGTAATCCCGTTTGCAACCGTGGTTGTATAATTGGTTATGCCGGTAGCAAACGATGGAGATAATGAACCATTATTGATGGTGAGGCCAGCGAGGGTTGCAACAGATGACGCCGCCCTGGTAACACTTATAGTATAAGTATTGGTTGTACCATCCTGAGCGGTAACTAACGTTGAGATTGTATTTAGACCAATGTTTAATGGAATAGCAGTTGAGGATGATCCGAAAGGCACAGAAACACCGTTTATCGTTATAGTTTCGGTAGAATCGGCCGTTGCAGGGGTTAACGTTACTGAACTTACACTGTTCCCAACGTTTGCAGTATAGCTGCCGGTCCCTGGAGTAAATGAAGGACTTATCGAACCATTGTTCAGCGTTAAGCCGGCAAGTGTAGAAATTGATGATTGTGCCCTTGTAATGGTAGTGATATAAGTGCTTGTCGTACCATCTTGCGCGGTAACCACGGCGGTTATTGTATTAATACCTACGTTGAGTTGCACAGGGGCGGATGTTGCTCCCGACGGTACGGTTATTCCGTTTACGGATATGGTAGCTGTTGAATCAGTTACTGTAGGTGTCACCGCAATTGAACTGGTATTATTACCTACATTGGCAGTATAACCTGTTGTAGCTGATGTAAATAATGGTGACAATGAACCATTAGTTAGGGCTAGATTAGCCAAAGTGGCAATTGAAGACAGCGCTTTTGTTGCCGTTACTGTTACCGCAATAGTATACGTATTGGTTGTACCATCCTGAGCAGTAACTAACGTAGTTATTGTATTAGCACCTAAAGTTAGCGCAATTGGGGCCGAAGCTGTTCCGGATGTTGCCATCACACCGTTTACCGTTACTGTGGAGGTTGAATCAGTTACCGTAGGCGTTACAGTGATAGAACTCGCCGAGCCTCCAACGTTTACCGTATAATTGTTTGTTCCGGCAGCAAATGCAGGCGCCAGTGAACCAGTGCTGATTGACATATTTGCCAGCGTTGCAATTGATGATTGTGCGCGTGTTATTGTTGTAGTGTAAGAATTGGATGTTCCGTTTAATGGGGTAACAACCACGGTTATGGTATTAGCGCCTACATTTAACGGTATACCTGCGGAAGTTGACCCTGCGGGCACTACAACACCATTTACTGTTACCGTAGCTGTTGAGTCGCTGGCGGCTGGCGTTACAGTAACTGATGTAATTCCATTGCCTGCTCCGGCAGTATAGCTGTTAGTGTTATTATTAAAAACCGGATTCAGGTTAACCCCGGTTATGGTCAGGTTTGAAAGTGTTGCGTTAGCCGGTGGCGCCAGCCTGGTAACGTTAAGCGTATAAGATTGTGTGGTAACGCCGTCCTGGGCAGTAACAACGGTTGTTATTGTATTATTGCCTACATTAAGTACTATTGCGGCCGATGGTGTCCCGCTAATAACGGCTGTGCCGTTAACTGCTATAGCAGCATTCGGATCGGCTGAGGTAGGTATTAAATTTATAGACGATATGGTATCACTTACGGTGATGTTATAATTAGATGTTGCAGTGCTAAACCCCGGCGTAAACGCTCCGTTATTTGTGCTTAATAATGAAAGATTGGCGTTAGCAGCAGCGAGTGTTTTGAAAGAAACGATATTGCCTGTAGTTGTACCTGTGGGGTTTGTGGCAGAAATTTGATAGTAATAGGTGGTTAACGGCGTAAGCGCTGTTAATGCAAGCAATGAATTACCTGTGCTACCCGCACTTAAGCTGTTGTTTGTGCTTGCAAGAATAGTTGTAGCACCCACCAGATTCGGATCAGTACCATAGGTGAAACTCACTAAAGTTGTAGCACCGCCAGGATTGGCGACGCCAACAAGTGTCGCAGTTGTTGTGGTAACTAACGACGGGGCTAAAGTGGAGTCAACTGGGGCCTGTGCTAAAGTTTGGCTCGGCGAGCCGACAGTTATGGTTAGCGGCGCACTGCTTGAACCCCCGGTATTATAGGCTGTAACCGTATATTTTGTCGGTGCGCCCGTTGTAGTTGGCGTACCTGTTATTTGGCCTGTAGATGTATTGAAACTTAAACCAGCCGGAAGCGGCAAGTTGATGGCGTAGGTAGCAGGTGTCGATTTTAATAAGCTGTTTGATCCGAAATCGGCTATGTACAAATTTCCTGAAGAATCAAAGGCAGCCTGTCTTGGGGCGTTCAATCCTGCTGAAAGTATCGATGTAACTACGCCTGCCGGGCTAATTCTTTTTACAGCGTTATTACCATAATCAGCAACATATATATTACCGAATGCATCTTTATTTAAATGCCGGGGGCCATTAAAACCACTCGCAATTGTTGTTCTTGCCAGGGTACCTGCTATAACTTTAATGATATCACCAGGGCCTTGCTCGCCCACATACATGTTGCCCGTCGCATCTATCACAAGTCCGTAAGGTTTGTTAAATCCCGTTAAATAGGGGATGGCAGTTTTTGTGCCTGCTTTAACCTCAAGTATGTTTCCGGATAAATAATTAGCAACATATGCGTTATTCGATGCGTCGAATGCTATTTCGTAAGGATCGCTAAAACCGGTTACTGTCGCCAGAAGCACTCCGGTTGAGCTGTATTCTAAGACGCTGTTATTTGTGAATTGAGATACGAAAATATTCCCCATGCCGTCTACCGATACCGCTGAAGCCAGGGGCGCTCCCGTATTAACGGTAAAAAGAACCGTTCCTGTTGGACTGAATTTGGTGACATCGCCGGTGGTATTGTTTGTAGTATAGACATTGTTTGATGCATCTATCGCAATACCGAATGGGGTAGGGTAAGCCGCAAAAATTACAGGAGTGCCGTAATTAGCAGGAAAAGCTGCTCCACCAGTATTGGTTGGCGACAGCGGAGTTATAGTTGACCCAACAGTGTAAACCTGCGGAGTTGGGTAACTTATTGCAGGAGAATTTTGCGCGTCGGCATTTTTGTTAATTACTAAGATTATAGTAAGAATAAACAAAATTGATGAAAAGAACTTCTTCAAAGTAGTAAAAATTAAGTAGCATCACAATTAAACCAAACCTTTTTACGTACAAAAACCACGATGGTTGTATTAAAATTAAAAAAGTGACGACCATCATTTAGTAACTTAAATTACACTTAGGCGCTTAATTTATTTTCTTTAAACGATTGTTTATTAGTGCTATATCTCACTAATTAAAAAGCTATGTAACAGGTAAGTTACGGGCAAAAATTAGGCAGCCACTTAAAAAGCTCCGCAATTTTATTTAACACGTCATAAACTTTTAAGAAATTTTTTTGCCGGGTTTTTTCTGATAAAATCGGGCAAAATATTGGGCCCGGCCTTGCTTTTAAATTAATTTCATTCTTTTTTATTCCCTTTATAATCGCTATTATTACTTAAAATTTGTATTGTGAAAAAACTTTACTTTCCAATTTTATTTTTCGTGCTGCTATGCTTTTCTTCATGCGTTGACATTGAAGAGCGTTATGATTTTAAACCCGATGGCTCATGCAACGTGGTTTATGACTTTGATATGGGCCACGCAGTATCGGTTTTAATGAACCTGATGACAGATTCTGTAAAAGAAACGCCGCAATTTAACCTCGTAAAAGATACCACCCTTAATTTTTATACGGCACTGCCAGACAGTACGCTGCAGCGAATGACCCTGGAAGAAGCCAATATGGCCAAAAGCAGTAACCTATCAATAAAGATGGATCTTAAAAAAAGTGTTATGAAAGTGAGCGTAAGTCACTTTTCAAAAAATGCTGCAGATCTGGGATATTATTTAAAACATCTGTCTAAGATTTCGATGGACAGCCAATTGAACGCAGTTGCAAAAAGTGATAAAGCGGGGATAAAGGGTTTTGATCCTCAGCAATTGGTAGCCGGTGAAGATTATTACTCCTATGAAATTACCCCTCACAAGTTTTACCGGATTATCGACAAGGCTAAATTCAATGCGTTTTTGAAGAAAACCCAGTCGACTTTGGCTATGGCGAAGGCTATGTTGATTGATATGCCTTATAAAGTAGTACTGAATTTTGCGAAGCCCGTAAAGAAGATCAATAATTCCAAAGCGGTTTTATCTGCTAATAGAAGAACGGTAACTTTAGAAACCGATATGAACGATGTGATTAAGAATCCATCGTTAATGAATTTAAAGATAGATTTTTAATTTACATACAGACTATTTGTAAACCTCTTTTTTTGCTGATGCCAAAGTATTCTTCAGCAAACCAATAATGGTCATCAAGCCAACGCCGCCGGGTACGGGGGTTATCCACGAGGCTTTTTGAGATACACCCTCAAAATCAACATCTCCAAAAAGTTTAAAGCCCGATTTTGTAACAGTAGAAGTTTCCCGGTTCATACCCACGTCAATTACAACAACGCCATCTTTAACCATATCAGCGGTAATGAAATTCTTTTTGCCGATC
>CAZZUU010000112.1:0-10604 GCA_964657275.1 uncultured Mucilaginibacter sp.
ACCCCATCGGTTGTTTTTTGCTCGGTCTCGAAATACTGGTCAGAAAGTTGAGTTAACACAATTTCGGGCTGGCTCTCTATTTTAACAGTCAATACTTTACCTGACAGCATTAAATCCATTTTCTTTCCGAGCGTTTGTGTAGCTGCCTTATCAAAATAGCTATCTTTAGCAGCATCAACTTCGGTGATAACTAATTTCTGAGCATATAGCGCAAAGGAACTCAAAAACAATAAGGCGGCGGTGAATATTACTTTTTTCATATGTCTATTTCAAGGCTAACTTTAAAGATGTTAGATTCTACAAACATTTAGCAATTATTGGTCCACAGAACCAAACCGGGTTCTGACTTATAACTTTAAATAAATATTTAGACAGTAAATTAAGGGTTAGGAAAATTTCCTCAATAAAAATCAATAATTTATGTTAAAAATAAACATTTTTTCTATATACGAAAACAAGAAACATTAAAACTCTTTTACTTTTCTGGGCTTTTTTTTGAAAATCTATCGGCGGCACCAGTGCTGAGGAATTATGGGGAATTATTTTTCCGATTCAAATCACAGTCTCACTATTTTAGTGATGAAATGAAAAAGGCTCGCCGCCTAAAATTTGACAGCAGAAATGCATTGATACCAAGGCACTGTGTTCAGGAAGTTATATTGTGATTAGGATAAGGGACATTAAAAAACATTTTCGTCTTTCCTGAATACGTTTATAATTGTCAGGAAGACGATCCGTATATCCAGCATCAGCGACCAGTTCTCCATATACCAGATATCATGTTCAACCCTTTTTTCCATTAGCCCGTTATCTTTTGTTTCGCCCCGGTACCCATTAACTTGCGCCAGTCCGCTAATCCCGGGTTTTAAGAAATGACGAATCATATACTTATCTATGATCTTTCTATATTGTTCGGTATGCGACAGCATGTGAGGCCTCGGCCCTATCACGCTCATATAGCCAAGCAAAACGTTAAAAAACTGGGGTAGTTCATCAATACTGGTACGACGGATTATGCGGCCTATTGGTGTAACCCGGTCATCACCCAGGCTCGCCTGCCGCTTGTCGCTTTCGTTATTTACCCGCATGCTTCTAAACTTATAGCACCAGAAAGGTTTATTATCCCTACCCGACCTTAATTGTTTAAAAAGCACCGGACCAGGGCTTTGAAGCTTAATAATAATAGCAATAATGGGATATAACCAGCTCAAAACAAAAACAATTACTCCCAAACTAACTAAAATATCAAAAAGCCGTTTTTTAAAGCGGTTCTCTATTGCCTCGAGGGGTTCATTACGCGCGCACAAAATTGTAAAATCGCCCATCCTGTCAAACCGAAAGTTTGCTTCAAGGGCAGTCAGATCCGGAACGAATTTAAGGCGTACACACTGTTTCTCACCTTCCTTAATCAATTCAGTCATTTCGCTGATCCTGTCTGAGTCTATAGAAACGAACACCTCCTCAACGCCCGAATTTACTGCTGCCGCAAGCTGTCGTTCGGCAGAAGTAATTATTAACTCGCCATTCTCGCTAACGCTAAATTCCTCTTCGTCTAAAAAGCCTATAAAGTTTAAGCTGCTTTGTCGCTCAAGGTATTGGGCAAGTTTTGATCCCCCCTGGTTCATATCTAATATAGCAACAGACTTACGTATGCCCCCGTTTTTATTAAGGAGTGCCTGTAACGCAGTTCCCGTGAACCGGCTGAGCAGGAACGAAAAGGTAAGCAATGAATAGAAACATATAAAAAACGTTTTCGAGAAATCAGTGGAGTTTGTTAGAAACAGGTATGCTAAAAACAAACTAACATGCAGCGCCAGGCTTTTCCAGGTTGCCCGGTAAATAAATTCTACTACATGAATTGTGATTTCATTATATAATTTAAAAATACCGGTACAGATTATCCAGATAAGATTACAGATAATTACATAATGCTGAAATAGGTGCTGCTCCATATGGAGCCCGTATTTGTTCGACAAATAAAACCCTATAAAAAAACAGGAGTTGATGATGGCTAAATCAGTCCAGGCTAAAGTAAAACGTAATAGATAATAGTATCGTGTTTGCATAACATTTATTAAAATGTGGCAATGACATTTGTTGAACCTTTAAACTAAGCAATCAGGGGGGAAACTTTGTGAACATTCAAACGTTAAGAAATGTTTGAATAATTTTAAACAAATAACCAAAAAAATTGGATTATTGCATCGTTTTATCAATAGTTATGCGAATATAAGAATTATATTAAGAAAAGCAAAAATAGAATTAGAATAAAATATCAAAAAAAATAAGGTTAAAGTGAATAGGATGTTTGCTATAATTAAGTTATTTAATAGTTAACTTTAATATTGAAATGTTCACAATAATATTATTTTAATTAAAAATAACCGAGGCCGGTAAAATGATTTTTTTTTATTTCACCAGGCAAACGAGTTTAAGAATATATTTCATTGAATTCGCGATCCAAACTTTTCTGGATTTTAGAAAATGAAATATATCAACAACAAAAACAAAACAACCAGCAAATTTCCGGCAACAAGCACGGCAATTAAAACGGCTGGCGAATTAACATTCGTTAATTTAAGATTTTTAGATACAACCATATCAAATCTTGTATGTGCTCGATAATAAAACTGACTGTAAGCTATAATTTGGCTATTGTAATTCTAACGCTCATTTCTTAGTTTTATTTTAACGAGTTTAATTAATAATTAATAAACTTAATTTTATTGTATCCTGCTGGATTAATGCATTTTACGTTGCAATAATGTTGTATTTAAAACACCGGCGGCCTATCGTTAATTTGAATATTATTGTAATTTTAGCGCCAACACAACTTGCCAAACATCAATGAAAGTAGCTTTAATAACGGAAATTACAGGCCAGGACCTTAGCAGGGTTTTTATTAAAAAAAGGATATGAGGTACACGGTGTAAAACGCCGGTCGTCACTTTTTAATACCGAACTTATCGATCACTTGTATCACGACCCGCATGAAAGCGGAGCGAAGTTCACCCTTCGCTGCGGCGACCTCACCGATTCAACCAACCTGATTAGGCTGATACAGGAAATACAACCGGACGAGATTTACAATTTAGCCGCACAAAGCCACATAAAAGTGAAAAAGGATAACTATTTGAAAAAAGGCGGCTTTAAAACGTCTAATTATTTGAATAATTTGCTATTCAGCAAAGAAGTGCCTTGGGGTGTTGGTTAAGTGAAGGAATATATTTTGGTCTGCACGCACAAGGTCAAACCTTATTGTAAATATTAGAAGCGGATAGGCCCTAATATGCGTTTTTGTCGCTGCGGAATATATTTATAATAGTGAGGAATACTATTCGCAAATCTAACATCAGCGACCAATTGCTCATATACCAGATATCGTTCTCTACCCTTTTTTCCATCAGGCGGGTATCTTTTGTTTCACCCCTATAACCATTAACTTGTGCCAATCCGCTGATCCCGGGCTTTAAAAAGTGGCGAACCATGTATTTATCAATGATCTTGCGGTATTGTTCAGTATGCGACAACATATGCGGCCTGGGCCCTATCACGCTCATATAACCAAACAGCACGTTAAAAAATTGTGGAAATTCGTCAAGGCTTGTCCGGCGCATAAACCGTCCAATGGGTGTGATACGGTCATCATCTAAGCTTGCCTGGCGGTTGTCACTTTCAGTATTTACGCGCATACTTCTAAATTTATAGCACCAAAACGGCTTATTATCCCTGCCTGATCTTAATTGTTTGAAAAGTACAGGGCCAGGGCTTTGAAGCTTGATTATAATAGCCAATATAGGGTACAGCCAACTCAATATAAAAATAACCACTCCCAAACTCACTATCATATCAAAAAGGCGTTTTTTGAAACGGTTTTCGATAGCCTCCAGTGGTTCGCTTCGGGCCGACAGTACGGTAAAGTCGCCCATCATATCGAAACGGAAGTTTGTTTCTAACGCAGTTAGATCAGGAACAAACTTTAAACGTACACATTGCTTTTCGCCTTCTTTTATCAGCTCGGTTAAATCATTCATTCTATTAGTGTCAATAGAAACAAATACTTCTTCCACTCCCGAATTAACAGCCGCAGACAGTTGCTTTGCAGCAGAGGTTACCACCAATTCGCCTTTTTCGCTAACACTGAACTCTTCATCCAAAAATCCGATAAAATTCAAACTGCTTTGCTCCTCTAGATATTTGGCAAGTTTGGTTCCACCCTGGTTCATATCCAGGATAGCCACAGATTTACGAACACCAAAATTTTTATTAAGCAATGCCTGTAACACCGTCCCGATAAACCGGCTTATTAAAAAACCAAATATCATCAAACCATAAAAAGAGATGAAAAAGTTCCGGGGAAGGTCTGAGGAATTAGTTAGGTATAGATAGGCTAAAAAGAAACTTATATGTAAAGCGAGATTTTTCCAGGTACTTCTGTAAATATATTCCGGCTTATGAATAGTTTGATCGGCATATAGCCTGGAGAAACCTGCACATACAATCCAAATGAGATTACAGATAATTATGATATGCTGGTAAACATTAGCATTAACAGCTCCACCATAGTGGTTAGACAAATAATACGCAAGAAAAAAACACGCATTTACCAACGCCAGATCGGTCCACGCAAGTGTAAAACGCAACAGATAAAAGTAACGTGTTTCCAATATTCAGGTATTATAAACTGTTAAACCGATAATTTTATATTAATACCACGATTGGTTAATATCGCGGGCAAAATTTATCAAATGCAAAAAACCGCGGCGGGTTTTTTAACAATACAAATATTACACAATAATTGTACTAAAAATTGTAATAATAATAATTAAAGGTAGTGTTTATTAAATTTATAGCGAAAAGATATTTAAAGTTAAATATAAATGCGCTAAAGTCGAATCCAACACAAAATATACCGTTAAGATTAAATTAAGTTGGGGAAAAACGGGGAAGTGCTTTTTTTTAACGGGGAAAATATTACACATCCTAATGGCCATTTCTTTTGGTTAAATCGCCGTCACCAGGGTGAGGTTAATCAATTTTTCAAAAAATGTATTTTAGAAGATAAAGTAAACCAGCGTCAAAACTACGATTACCAGTAAATTACCGGCTATCAGAGCTGTAACGGCTGTCAATGGGGAGTTGATAATTGATGCACGCATATTTTTGATTTTTGGCAATCACATTCCTATGACTCACCCAAAAAAAATAAATTTAAACAGACAGGTGTAATTGGTTTCTTAATTGTAAAAAAAATGTCACAATTAATATTTCGTAATAATAAAAATTAAATTCCAAGTTGCAGCTTGTGAACGAAATTATTTTACTTCAAATCAATAAAAGTTTTCCACAACGCGGGGATAAAAATATGAATTTTTTATTTGGAATTTTATTATTTGATTTTATTTCGATCAAATTATATCATTAAAGTCAATTACCGGGGTATATGAGTCCGGTTTCAAAAGAATAATCTCTAAAATCAACAAAACCCTGTTATTTAGGCTATAATTGATATTTTTTTAACAAAATATGTGCTATTATTGATAATTTATGGATAAATTTCGGTGATCCTGAGCTATTGTTTTAGGCTGTGTGGAAAGTCATGATATTAAAAAAGGCGCTTCAATTTACACAGAAACGCCTTTAACTTATAAGAAATTATTGTTGGCCCCCCCCCGTCAGATAGCGCGGTGAAAAGGCTATCGTAATATGTGCTATAGTTTCACAAATGTGCTTTTGCCCACAACACTTTTATCGCTGCTGTTTAACACCTGTATTACATAAGTGCCGGGTTGCAGATCACTTAAATTACTTTGCCATGTTGGCTGGGTTGATTTTGCTGACTTTACAAGGTTACCTGTAATGCTGAATACCCTTATGTCGTACGACTGAGTGCTAACAGTTTGATCATTACTTAATCCGGGTGTTGAACCGAGTGTTTGCAAGGCTGAATAACCTGAAGCGAACGATGAACCGCCACTTTGATTTATCGCTAAATTAATCATCCCATGTGTTGGATTTGGATAAACGTTAACCGCAGTTGTTGTTAAATTATCACTTAAGGTTGAATATTGTAAGGTAACTATTTGCGAGTAGCTAATGGCACCGTTAACATCCGCCAATTTTAAACGGTAAAGGTTATTAGTGATCAACGGGTTTTTATCCAGAAAGCTATAGGTACCTTCGGCACTAGAAACAAAACCACCCAGGTCCTCAAAAGTGTTTCCGTTATTGGTGCTTCTTTCAACGGTAAAGTTGGTATAGTTCTGCTCATTTACCGTTTTCCAGATTATTTTTGCGCCGCCGGTTGCTTTTGCTGCCGAAAAGTTCAGTAGGCGCAATGTTAAATTGGTGTTTTGACGGATAACAATGCTGAAGCGGTTGGCACCGTAGCTTGCGGCATCAGTGGTGTTGATAGTGAAGCTATAATTAGGAGACTGCCTCATATCAACTGAATCCTTCTTGTAAGCGTCCATCAACCATATACTATATAGTGCGGGTACGCTTTTAATTTCGGGCATTGCCAAAACATAATTCCCGCTAGCGGTTGCACCAACATTTAAAGCAATTGACTGACTTTGAGGCAACAATTTAAGGTTGTTTATAGATAGTGCAACTCCGTCACTTGACATGCTTGCTAAACTTGCGATGCCAAAACCCGGTTTTTGAGGTGCATCCTCACCAAATACATAGCCAGATTGTGCGTTATCCTTAAAACTTATAAATATTTCGTCCATCTGCACACTGTCTTTATTTAATAATTTCAAATGAAGGTGTTGGTCCACCTGGGTAGCAATTGGCGTACCTAACAATAAGTCGGCGTTTAGTACCTGCGCGGTAGTTTTAGAACTTTCGTTGAAAGTTAAGGCTGCGCCGGCTGCAGAAGCTTGTACAAAAAAGCCTTGTCCGCTTGGTATAACGTGCGTAGCGTTGTTAGTACCTCCATAAGGTGAGTTTGCAATGTAAACCCCATAATTTTTGCTAACCGGGTCAATAATATAAACCGCGCCGCTAACGCTGGGCCCATAAACACCGGCGCCAGAATTTGATGAGCTAAATGTATCCCAATCTATCGAGCTGGCATAAGGGTTGCCTACCAGGTTAAATCCCCGGATACCGCTGTTGGATATTCCTGTAGTATAACTAAGGGTTGATGGATTTGACGGGGAAACGGTAAACCAGTCATGCACGGTAATTGGCCCTGTATTTAAGGTACCAGTTGTTGAAAGCGTTACGCTTTCAGCCACAGTGCCGGCAACGTATTTATTACCATTAGAAACGTTATTAATATTATCGCCTCTAAAAAAGAAGAAAAACCCGTTGGCCACTGGGATGTTATATGACGTTGTAGTAACGCCATTCAGATAATAGGTTGGCGCGTGTGTTAAATCACTTATGCCCCAGTAATTGCCGCCGGTAAATGAATTGTTATTCGACGCCACATCCTCACGAAACAAATATAAGCTGGGATTACCAACCTTGTTGAAACCGCCAGATGGATTTGTACCAGTTACAAGCGAAGAATTCTGTATATAATTTACGCTGTAAATATTATTACCACCTGCCGCACTTTGATAAACCGGTGATGACAACAGTCTGTAACCCCTGTACACGCTGCTACCGCCCTGGATATACCTTTCCACAGTAACATTGCCCACAATAGCACCTGCGGTAGTCGGCCCAACAGAAGCTGATCCGCTTGAATTAGATTTCAGGGTAAACTTAATGTTTGAGTTGATTGTTAAAGTGCCGGAAACATTTAAAGTAGCACCACTCAAAATATCAACAGTTGATGTATTGGTTCCGGTAATTGTTGCAGTTGCGCCCGGATCTACTGTAAGATTGGTACCTACCGACAGTTTAACATTTAGCGGAATAGTTAATGTCGTTGGGGTAGCCGAACCAAAATAAACTTCACCGATGAAAGTTGTAGTTCCTGAAGAGCCGCCGATGGAAGGCTGCGCCCCGGAATATGCCGTTTCGCCTATACTGGCAACATCACTGGCACCGGGAACTTTTGCCGGGTTCCAGTTACCGGTATTTGTCCAACTGGTGCTGGAAGCCCCCGTCCAAGTGTACATGGCACCGGTCCGGGTAATGGTTATTCCGGTACTTTTGGTAGTTACGCCGTCGGGCGCGGTAACCTGGATCACAATGGGAGTGCTGCCATTGTTTAATGTTATTGGATATGACGGCGATCCGCTTACAGCAGCGAGCCCGTTAACGGTTATTGTAGCGTTAGGATCAACTGTGGTGACGTTAACTGTAAGTGAGATCGTGTGTGGGCTAACAGCCGAGGTGTAGTTTGAATTATACGGGCCTGTTGTAGTAACTGCCTGGGTATTGGTGCTTAACGTAAATGCTGAGTTTGCGTTATTTGATCCATTTCTTGATATCGTAATATTGGTGGTCTTTACTACGGTTCCGTCTGGCGATGTAATAGTTAAAGTTACCAGTGTCGTTGATCCTACGGCGTTGAGTGTTATCGGATTGGATGTGCCATTGTTGCTAATAGGAACGGTAGTTCCATTGGCAGTGATGGTCATAGTAGCAGCCGGATCGGATGACGTAGGGGTTAACGTTAACGATGTGGTTGTACTATTAAAAGATGTGCTGTAGTTTACAGTAGTAGGGTTTTGGGACGTAAGCGTAAATGCATAAGTTGACGTTGGACTCGGTGTCAATGTAATATTACTTAGGTTCGCATTATTTGACCCTGTAGTTAAAACAGTCAGGTTAATGGTTTTGGTTGTCCCATCCTGCGCAGTTATTACTAAAGCGATGGTAGAATTTGCAGGAGTCGGGTTTAATGGCAGCGCAGATGACGGGGTGCTATAAGTAATTGCAACAGGTGTACTACCATTAATAGATATAGTCATCGTTGCATGCAGTGAATCAACCGGCGTAGGCGTAACGATCAGCGAGGTAACCGTTTTGGGTACCGATGTTTGATAATTTACAACACTGTTGGTTTGCGATGTTAAAACAAGGCTGGTATTGGTACTTATAGACATGTTATATAAGTTAGCATTGTTTGAACCGTTCCTATTCACAGTAAGAGAATAAGAGGTTACTGTAAGACCATCCTGTGATGTAACAACTATAGGAACCGAAGTTGGATTTGAGGTAAGCGGTATTGATGCTGAAGCAGTCCCGTTGGCGGTAGTTACTCCATTAACTGTGATTGTGGAACCTACACTTGCAGCATTAAGGACCGGTGTGAGCGTTAACGAATTAAGAGTTGGATCCACATCGGTACTCCAGGCACCCGTAACTGGAGTGGGAATAACGGAGTTTGCACTTGTTGATACTGCGCCCAATGCGGCGCCAGAGGTTGCATTAGTCGAAACCTGTATAAAATAAGTTTGTTGGGTTACACCATCCTGTGCAGTTACTGTTATCAAAATCCCGACACCTCCTGTTGGAACGTTGATGGCACCAGAATATGAACCGCTGGGAACGTTGGTTCCATTGGTGTTGATAGTAGCTGTACCATCGGCAGAAGTGGCTCTTATGCTAACAGATGCTGTGTTTGATTTTACAGCCGTAGTATAATTAAAATTGCTTGTTCCAGAAGTTGAAGTTAATGCTGGGAACCCGTTGGCGTTGGTTTTAACTTTCAAAAGGCTCAGAGATGTGTTGTTAGACCCTGATTCTGTTACCAATATAGAGTAAGTTTGTGTTGTAACACCATCTTGAGCTAATACCGTTACAGTTATCGTAGTGGTGGCATTAAGGGCTGGATTTAATGGTATTGCACCTGAAGGCGAGCCGCTGGTAACAGCAACTCCATTCACTTTAACTGTTGCAGTGGGATCGGCGGTTGAAGGCGTAACGGTACATGAACTTGTACCGGCAGATACAGAAGTAGTATAATTAAAAGTGCCCGGCCCTGAACTTGCTGAAACCAGCGTATTGCCTGTGCTTATTGACAGCGCACTCAAAAACGCATCATTTGATCCCGTTTCATAAACTACAATCGCATAGGTATGAGTGGTAACGCCGTCCTGGGCTGTAACCACCATGTTGATAGTTGTAGTTACAATTCCATTAAGCGTTATTTGGCCTGATGACGAACCGCTGGCAACCGTGGTGCCGTTTACAGTAACAGTTGCACTGGCAAAATTTGTTGTTGGTTCTACAGTCAACGTAGCGGTACCAGGACTTACCGATGTGGTATAATTATAATCAGCAGGGCCTGTTGAGTAAACCAAGGTAGTAGCAGTGCTTAAAACTATCGATTTTAACGTAGCATCATTTGATAGTGATTTTGTGCCGGCACTGGCATTTTTAAATCCAAGTATGCAGGTGATGATCAGAATATAGCGTAGATATGTTTTCAAACTCGTAAAATTTAATTAACCTATTTTTCAATTGCATTAATATTAATCAAAAATAGTACCCCAAATAAATAAGAGCCTCACAAATCACACATTTGGGGAAATTTGAGTTATTGTAACAATTATATGTTGTAAAATAAAAATCAAATCAAGTCAAATATGCTCTTTACAAAGCGTATTCGATGAATTTACTTAGGTTTTAATCAATAATTAATTTACAATATTAAAAACGGATTATTACTTAGCTATCAGCACTAAATCCAATTA
>CAZZUU010000113.1:0-10547 GCA_964657275.1 uncultured Mucilaginibacter sp.
ATCTCAAAAAGATTTATGGAAAATAGAAGCCGGACTTCAGTTATCTAAAGATAAGGTAGCCGAATATGGCCCTGTAAATGACTTATTAATGATTCGGGAAGGTAAAACGGCCGGGCTCGACGAAGGTGAAATAGCAGCAGCCATGTACGGTTGGAAAGAAGAAGAGGTTATTAGCGCGATTGAAAGATTGAACTTAATTGATACTTTCTTGGAATTTATGAAGGCCGCTAATAATTATGGAATAATCAAAAAGTTTAGGCTTACAGAACATTTCATTAACATTCAAAAAGGGATCCTAAACAAGTTGAAAGATGATGGTGTACCTAAAAAAATGATCAACCAAAAAATAGAAATGGCTTTTGCGCTTCTGCGTGCTTCTATTCTTAAACAAGAAGTAATGACGCATTTGGAAGTCAGAAAGCTCACAAAAATATTGCTCGACGAGGATGCTTTCTTAACTATTAGCGATAATATCCCAGCAAAAAAAGATATTAGAGATATTCAAGCAGATATATTAATTGACAATTTCGGTAAATCAAAAGATGTATTTGAAAACAAAAAAGATCGAGACAAACCTAAAGTATTGATCGAACGTGCAATTACCGCTCTTAAAGCTATAGATCGCACAAGTTCACATTTTAAATCTAACCCACTGGTAGGAAACAAGCTTGTTGAATTAGAGAGCATGGTAAAAACCCTAATTGATGATTTAAATAAAATCTCAAATGGTAAAAATTGAAATCGCTGATGGGGAATTAAAAATTTCGAATCCTACGAATGAGCTTTTTGAATGGAATCACCGAAGTTTTTTCAATTTATCACTTGGGCTAGAGATAAGGTTAGCAGAAAAGGAATATATAGGGCTTGATGAGAAGGAATTTACACAGATTTTAAAAGATACAATTGAATATTTAAATGATGAGGGAATAGAATTCATAACCAACGATTATGCAGCGCAGACATTGTCAACTCTTGATATTCAAGCAACTGAATTCTCCGAAATCGAAAAGAATATACATGCTGGCCATACCTCCGAGAATATTATATCTACTCGATTTGTAAGGATATTAAAGGATTATCAAAAAGATGCTGTTTCACAATTATTGGTTCTAAAACATGGGGCAAATTTTTCTGTTCCTGGCAGTGGCAAAACGACAGTAGTATATGCTTTTTTTGACAAGCTTAAAGACGAAGGGATAATTGAAAAAATATTTGTAGTTGGACCTATAAGCAGTTTTTCGCCATGGGAGCAAGAATCGGCTGAATGCTTTGATAGAAAATTAAAATCTTTACGGTTAGTAGGTAATAAGCGAGAGGGAAAATACTTTTCCAGTGACAATTATGATTTATTTCTATGCCATTACCAAACAGCTGCAAATGACGTCAATCAAATAATTGGCTTATGCAAGAAACATAGAATATTATTAGTTATTGACGAATCCCATTATATTAAGCGCTTTTCAGGCGGAGCTTGGGCCGATGCGCTAATAACAATAGCCCCTTATGCGACGAGAAGAGTTATACTTTCGGGGACACCAATGCCAAACGGCTATATTGACCTTTGGTCACAATTTACATTCTTATGGCCTGGAATGCAATTGTTGGGGGATAGAAACGCTTATAGGAAAAAGGCCGAGGATATAAATAAGCAAAATGAAATACAGGCTCGTATTCGACCATTTTTTTTTAGAGTCAAAAAAAACGACCTGCAACTACCAGCTCAACGCATTATTAGAAAATATTATGATCTTAAGCCGGTTCAATCGCAAATTTACAATGCGTTATCGATACGGTTTCTTAAAGATTTAGAATTAGAGCCTAGCGACAGGCAGCAGCTTAAGACATGGAGAAAGGCGAAAATGGTAAGAATGCTTCAAGCCGCGTCCAATCCCACGTTATTGACAAAATATTCGGATGAGTTTGCGATACCTCCATTGTCGTCTGATGGTTCTTCGATCATACACCTAATAAATAAGTATTCTGAGTTTGAAATTCCATCTAAGTTCGAAGTTGCTCGACAGATAGTGGAAGAACTAATTGGGCGTGGAGAAAAAGTATTACTGTGGACAGCTTTTGTCCATAATATCACTATGCTGGAAAGTTTGTTTGATGATATACCTCATTATGTTATCCATGGAAGTGTACCCAAAGATGAATCTGAAAACTATAATTTTAATAGAGAAAAAAATATAGAACAGTTCAAACAAAGTAAATCACCTTGTCTTTTAATAGCCAATCCTGCTGCTTGTGCAGAATCAATTTCTTTACATAAAGCCTGTAAAAATGCTGTTTATCTAGATAGAACTTTTAATTGTGGACAATATATACAGTCGTTAGATAGAATTCATCGAATAGGGTCAGAAAAAGAGGTTAATTATTATATGCTTATCGCGAATAACACTATTGACATAACTATTGATCGGCGTTTAGAAGAAAAATTCCAAACAATGAAGAGCGTGCTAGAAGACGAATTACCCGTGGGATCTCTCGATACGAATATTTACGAAATGGAATTTGACGAAAACGAAGAGGAAAAAGACTTTAATGCAACTGTTAAGGATATAAGCGGCATATATAAGAACGCGTAATGGAGATACCGGTACCTAATCCTACGCTTTTGAATGATTTCAATAGAGTGCTTATTTCTCTAGAAGAACTTACAACTTCCGATAAGTATTGTTCAAAGAACTCGCTCATTAGCCATTGTGCCTCTTTAACATTTGGCGGTCAAATAATTAATTATAGCGATGTTTTAGAAATATGTAATGACCTCAAAATAATTGATTTAAAGGAAGAATATGTTGCTGTGTCCAGCCTAGGAAATAGATTATTATCTGCCAACAGGGAAAAATTTTATGAAATCACCGAGGCTCAAAAAGTTCTTATTGCAGATAAAATAATTTTTAAGGGGGTATTGGTCAATCATGCAAGAAGTTTTTTTAGGTTTTTTAAACCCAATTTCGAGGCAAGTACATATCAATATTCATTATCGGAAAACCCAATACCAAGAAAATTTGAACAAACCCTACAACTTTTAAAATTCTTAAAAATCGTTTACGAATCCGCCGATCTTCTTATTGTGTATAAGGAATATGTAGAATCTGTATATGCTATAACAGCAGATGGTAAGGCAATATCGGAGCAGGAGCTTGAACAAATATTAATTGAAAATAGAAGACTAGGGGCTCAAGCAGAAATAGCTATAGTAGAATTTGAAAAAAAAAGACTACAAGCATTGGGTAAATTGGTTCAAGCTGAATTAGTTCAGAGAATAAGTACAATAAATACTGCAGCTGGATACGATATTGAATCATTCGATGGCGATACCGATTCACTCACTCCGGATAGATGGATCGAAGTCAAGGCAAGTCATTCTTCTGAAGTAAGATTTTATTGGTCTTCCAATGAAAAAAACGTAGCATCGCAAAATTTTCAGAGGTATTGGATTTACTTTTTAGGGGATTTCTATGATGAAACAACCAAGGTTAAACCCTTTATGATAAAAGACCCATATAACACTATCTTTGGAGGCAACGAATTCTCCGTAGAGGTTAAAAACTATTTGATTGCCGAAGTTGCTAATAGACAACCGGCTGAATTGACTATTGGGGAAGTAGTGTGGCTGGAATATTAAAATAAGGGATTATCGGAGTATAGACTTAGGATGAATAATTTAATAAAAATAGAAAAGAAAATAAATGCTCCATTTGGATATTTTGGTTCCAAAAATAAAATAGCTCTACAATTGTGTTCACATCTGCCGCCTCATCACTGTTGGGTGGAGGCTTTCTGCGGGTCGGCTGCCTTAACTCTGCGTAAAGCTCCAGCACTAATCGAAGTAATAAACGATATTGACAACGAGATAGTAAATGTTTTTAAGCAACTCCGTGACAACACTGAAGAGCTATGTGAGTTAATCGAATTGACACCTTATGCAGAAAACGAACTTTTTAGTTCACGGTTGCATGTCGAGGATATTAGCGATATTGAAAGAGCTAGGCGTTTTTTAGTTCAGTCTATGATGGCTATAAATGGAATATTCGGCAATGAAAGGGGTGGGTTCTCATATTCAGATTCGTATTGCAGAAATGGACATGATGCGAGAGTAAATAGATGGAATAATTTGCCAGAAAGGTTAAAGCTTGTTGTAAAAAGACTAAAAGGTGTTCGAATTGAAAATAAAAATGCTATTAACCTGCTCAAAAGATATTTGAACTGCCCAGCCACCCTTGTCTATTTGGATCCCCCGTATTTTGCTGACAGAACAAATGGCTACAATATAGATGCTAATGACGAGAAATTTCATAGAACCTTATTGGAGTTAGCTGACAGCGCTAACTGCATGATTTTTATCAGTGGTTATCAAAGTGACTTATACGACTCAATTCTTACGGTAAAAAGGGGTTGGCAAAAGAAAACGATCGATACAATAACAAAAGATTCAAAAGGTCAAAGCCACGATAGAGTAGAAATATTGTGGATGAATTCACATTTTCAAAATGCATTAAACACAGGGGTTGTTCCCATTGTATTGACGGAGACGGAATTGAAACAAGGCAAAGTAAATCCTAAAAGATTGTAGAATTTAGGTTACTGAAGAAATTAAGTTTACATCGTATTATTTAAAACTTGTCTTTGCGCTCAGTTATCAATTATTATATTAGATTAATATTAATAACCTAAACTTTTCAATCATGACTGAATCAACAGAAAAGGAAATGACCACCCCTCAAACCATTGATTATCAAACCATTGAAAACCCAGCCAAACTTAGATTAGATTTCATTGGAATGGTATTCACACTTGCTATAACACAAGTGGGTTTAGAAATAGGTGACTTCTTTAGTAAAGGCCTATCATTCAAAGACCACCTTTACGTTTTCACTCATTTAACGCTTGCAGTATATATTATTGCAAGCAGCTGGGTAGGTTGGCAGATTTCGAAATCTAAAGGAAGTAATGAAAAATTAACACACACATTTGGGCTGCCTTTTATCATATTATTAATCGATTTGTGTTTAGTTATTGCCTATTTTGTTTTGGTTAAAGGCGTCGACAAACCTTTGGATAAGAGTCCAAGGGCGGAAAGCTATACTGAATATAAATGGTCCTTAGTAATATTTATTATTTATTTGATATGGGATATATTTACCAAATACATATTTGAAGACGAACAGAATAATCAAAAGATTAAAAGAGACGGGAAAAAGTTCATTCGGCGGGGATACCAGTCGTTCGTTTGTATCTTAATAACCATTTTTCTGATTCAGCCTATGACAATATACTCCAGGCCTTACGCTGTAATGGCAACAGACGTTACATTAATTTTTATTTTTGTTTTGTTCCGAGGTTTAAAACTTATTTCATTCTTTGAAGAAAAGAAAGATAGGATTATTGAGTTAACGTTTTGGAATATTGCCAAGACAGTAATAATGCCTATTATTGGAATTACAATTAGCTGGATAGCCTATTATCATTTTCGATGAGAAAGATATTTATTTCAGGGCCATATACTAAAGGTGATGTAGCTCAAAATGTTAAAATTGCTATGGAAATGGCCAATGAATTAATAAACAATGGGTTTGCGCCATATTGCCCTCACTTAACTCATTTTTTACATATGAATAACTGGCAACCATACTCAAAATGGTTAGAGATTGATTGCGAATTTTTGGTTATATGTGACGCGCTAATCCGATTGCCAGGAGAGTCGGATGGGGCCGACAAGGAGGTAGAACTAGCAAAAAAAACAGGTACTCCAATATTCTACACAATCAATGAGCTAATTGAATTCTTAAAATAATTAGACTCAAGACCGGAGAATCTCGTCACCTGCTTCTATTCGTTTAAAATGTACAATTTCGATTAAGTAGACTATTCAATTTTATCAAACTGAATTAGCATTTTACTGGTTATTTCTTTTTCAGTTGATTTTAAGCTTATTGGCGTAGTGCGCTTGTGATGATTGCCGTTTGCATTATACTGCTGCCGTATGGCCGTTATACGGTACTATTCTTATAAGGTCGATAAAGGTTGCGCTCAAAAAAACTCGGCTGTATGAAGTTTATCTGGCGCCATGGCCAAATAGTTTAGAAATGGCCAATATGTCCCATTGTCTCGAGGTCGCATACGGGACAACGGGACATATTGATTTATTTATCATAACCTCCTTGTAAACGTTCAATTCCCGCTTCCATTAAAAGTTTGTGAACGGGAAACTGTTATTGTGCAGGGAGAATTACCCATACTTCCTCCTTGATCTCGACAACAAAGAATTGTATAATTTGCATTTTCATAACGAATTTTAGATATCTGTCCTTCTTCGGGCTTGTAGGTGGTTTTTTTGTATTTGTTTGATTCTAATTCTTCCGTAATACTATTATAAACATCATCGAAATTGCTTTCTATTGAAAAAGTATGTTTTTTAGGATTGTACTCCATATCCTCTTCACCAATGTCCCAGTTAAAAGTAACTACGGTATCTTCAACACTTATAATCCAAGTACGACTTGACGCTTTTCGTATAATATCTTTTATTTCAAGTACTGATAGTTGTTTTTTCTTAATAATCCCTATCATATCGTCAAGGTTTAAATCCTGTTTAGTACCCACACCTACTAATTTTGATTCATTTTGATCGCTGAATTTTTGGTTTACATCTTTACTCGAATTTGTTTTATTGCTAACTTTCGGAGTAAAGCGTGCACTCTGATTCACTGTCGTTTTTCCGTTATTCAAAGGAAATTTATTGGCAATTCCCAATTTATCAAGCAATGAAGCAACTTGAGGTGGAAAGTGTGTATCATAAGTGCTTTCTTCAATAACCGAGGTCAAAACGTTTTTATCTAACAATATTATTTTAAAGCTTTTATAATCATCAGAGAAATAGTAGTTATCAATATGCCTATCACCATATAATCGGTTAAACCCATTTTTCACTTGGTTTATAGAGATACTTTCATAGATAGTAGTTATATGATTTAACATACCATTTTTCATAACGTAATGAATAGCATAGTCCGAGTTTAGTCCTAAATCATAAAAGTACCCATCTTGCATAGATATTATAATTTCACTTACAGCACCATTGTTATGCACTACATCGAAGGTTTGCATATTATGATCGCCTTGAGAGCGGTTGTAACTGTTTACACGATCATACAATATGTTATAAACGGTGTTTTCGTCATTGCCTAACGAAATCATTTGTGCATAACAGTGCGACGATATTGTAAACAGAATAAAATTCAAAATTAATTTAGTCGCTTTTTTCATGCAGTTTAAGGTTTGTTGGAAAGATAAGAAATAACGCATATATGCGTCAATAAAAAACACATATATGCCTCATTTTCGATGTTGTGATAAACATTAAAAATGACGAAGTTATAAAGGCTTTCGGAAGAAGGTTAAGAGATTTAAGAATCTCTAATGGCTTATCACAGGAGCAGTTAGCCAATGAGGCTGAAATACCATTATCTCAAGTGGGTAGGATTGAAAGAGGAGAAATTAATCCAACTTTGAGCACAATTAATGCATTAGCTACGGCTTTAAAAATAGATATTAATGGGCTATTTGAGCAAATATCTATTTAGTATCAAATATATCCGTGTTGTATTTTTTTACGCTGCACTACTTTTTTCAGAGTATTGAGTATATATAGAACCAAAGTTTTTTACTCCTTCGTCAAATACGTTGGTTTTACCTTTGCTATCTATAATCTCAACTATTACTGCATAATTTTGCTTGTATTTTTCAGTTAATTTGCCACGAGTAAAGAGCCTTAACCGAAGCTCCCAATAACCGCACGAAAAATTTCTTGAAAATTCTTTTTCAAATTGTAAAATCGGATTCCAAGCAAGATTATATTTAGTTGCTGTATCAATATGTATTTCTTTAAAAATACCATCTTGGGCTTTAAACAAGGTTGCTGCAACTCTGGCCATACTATATTCAAAATCATTTTCTGCATCAACATCTGGATCAAAAACTACAGTGATTTTAACTTTTAATTTAGCCGAGGATCGATTTTTAAAAACATCAGGGATATGAAAACCTATATACTCATATTCTTTTTTATCAAGCTGGCCTTCATATATATAACTTAGAGTATTTGGCTGAGAAAAGATAGCATTATTGACATGAGGCTCTCCAAAACCAGTAAAAAAATGGTGAGGATTTGATAAGGTACCGGGAATGTTTCTTTTTTGCGCAAAATGATAAAGCAAAGCCTTAATCATATTAGGCTTTACGTCTGGAAAAGCGTCAATCAACCTGATAACATATTGTGAAACAAGCGGCACAGCGAAGCTGGTACCAACATCTACTGCTAACTGGGTGCCGTCATTATATAATCCATAGCTGGCTACACGAGCTAAGAATTTGAAGCCTGTTACTAAATTGCCTCCGTGACAAACCAACTCGGGTTTTAATCCTAAGTCAGCACCTGGCCCTATTCTGGAAAAGGGGGAAACTTCATCTTTTACGGCCATGCCTGAAGCGTGTTCATATTTAGCTATCGAACCAACAGTTATTGCAAGTAGTGCCTCACCGGGAGCCCCCAATCTCGAATTATAATGAGAGAAATGATCATGTGGGTAATTACCAAGCAATCCATTTGTATTACCTGATGCAATAACGAATATGACCTCGTATTCTTTTGAGAGTGCATCTATTAATTTAGCGACTTTTGAAAATTCATAATCTGCTATAGGTTCAGAATGACCCAACGATAAATTATACACTTTTACTTGTTTATAATTTTTTTTTACTACTTCTTCAAGGATAACCATCAATTCAGAATCTTTTGGGCCTATTAACTCACCATTGATGTCTTCTCCAAAAACAGTAACGTCCAATACCTTACAATAGGGCACAAGCAAATTGGATACTAAACAATTATCCATCTCGTCACCATAAATACAACGACTGGCTACAAAGCTACCATGATTCTTATCAATTGATATTGCTGTTGGTGGTAAATACAATAAAGAAGAAGTCACTTGATTTTTGAAAGCCAACGAAGAACTGTTAATGCCGGAATCAATAATAGCTACTATTGATTCCGAAACAGTGGGTAGTATTGTAAGGTTGTTTGGTAATGATTCTTTAGCATAAGATTGCTTGATAAAAAATGAAGAATTGAGGTCAACATTTTTTACTGTTATGTAACTATCTATGATTTCCTTTAAAATGTTTAGTTGTATTTTACACCAAATAGCTATCGTGCCATTGAAAAAAATCTGGCTTTCAACTTTAGGACTATGCAAGCTTAATTTAAGTTCAAGCTGATTCAATATTTGAAATCTTTCATTTCGAGAAAGCCCATTATATAGATATATAATAATCTCCTCTTCTTGATTTTCGTTTAATCGGCTTGATATTTTATTTTCAACAGTGATCTCGTCTATGTCTTCTACAACTGCCAAATTTGTTTTACCGGGGTGATCTTGCTCATAAGTATATTTATATATCCTTTCCTGAAGTTTATCGAAGTTGTTTTTTGAAATTTTTGCAATACAGCTATGAGTATCATTGTTAAACAACTGGACGATTTCAAAACCTAAATTTTTCAATTTAAGTTTTTCATTCCTAATCGAAACATCTATAGGTGAGCTTAATTTTAAAAACAAGCTGCCAGCGAGATTATAATCAGTTTTTTTTCTAATTGATGTTTTGATAGCTTCGGCTTTTTGTAACAAACGACTGCCGTGACTTGTCGCATCATCGCGTTGATAATTCGTCCCACCGCCAGGAACTTCAATTTTGGCCCGTCGAATATTCTTTTCAGGAATTATAAAATGGCTTTTATCAATATTATCGCTCAAAGTCTAAAGGTTTAGATATCGTAAATATAATAATAATTTGATACACAATATATTATGGCCTAATGAATAATTGGCTTTGGCCAATGACTTGGGGCAACACTGATGATAGTGTGTATTTCTTGACTGCATGATCCTGTAGCCAGCACACAACCACAACCAACTTTTATTTTTTCGTTCTTTTCAATAATCTGAATGCCTTTTGCACTAATGTTTAATTCTATTCTGTTTTTTGCCATAGAAAACCGGCCTGTTAAATAACCAATTACATAACCGGTTGCTAAACTGCTGGCCCATGTTGTTAAGTAACCTACGGTATTCAGTTGAGGCATGTCTTTCCAATAAGCATTTGGATTTCTATTTTCTTTAAATGCTAATTGTGCTTCTGCCCTTCTATTAGCTAATTCACCTTCGGTCATATGCTCTTGGGAGGCTATTTGCGAATCGATCATCTCGCGACAATAAACACAAGGTTCATTAGGAAATAGTTTATTGATCTGTACTACTTGCCCAGTTATCTTACCATCTTCACCTTCCATACTAACACCAATATCGATAACAGGTACTAGATATCGAAAACTTAGTTCACTTAGAGCTATACGCGCCGAATGTTGATCAGTACAACCTATAACAATATCGCACCATAACAGCTCATTTAACACATCTTCTTGGGGAAGTCGCCCATCGATAGCTACGAAATCACAGTTTCGATTTATAGATTGTAGA
>CAZZUU010000114.1:0-6924 GCA_964657275.1 uncultured Mucilaginibacter sp.
CGTAATTCAAAGTTTTGAAACGGGTGATAACTTTAAGGCGACATCAAAAATAACCGACGTTAACTTAAAAGAAGACCTTCAATATTCAATGGGCAATAACCATACGCTTAAATTTGGCCTAAATATTTTACACCACACCATTGCACCCGGTACAATATCAACCTCAGACAATTCAAGTTTCAACAATAAAAGCATAGAGAAAAGATATGGATTTGAAAACGCAGCTTATGTTAGCGATGAGTGGCGGGCCAGTAGTAAACTTACTTTACTCTATGGTTTAAGATTAAGTGGAATGTTTTTGCTGGGGCCGGGCACATTCAGCACTTATGATGATGCGGGCAATACAATAACATCAAAAACTTATTCTTCGGGCAAAATTGTTAAAGATTATTTTTACCTGGAGCCGCGAATTTCTACAAGCTATCAATTTAACGATGAAAACTCGGTTAAGGCCTCTTATAACCGCAGTACCCAAAATATCCACCTGCTTAGTAACTCAACCAGCAGTACTCCAACTGATCTTTACGTGATGAGCAGTAATAATATTAAAACGGAAATTGCCGACCAGGTATCAGCGGGGTATTTTAAAAACTTTCAGGATAATATTTTTGAGTTCTCTGCCGAAATCTACTACAAATGGTTGCAGAACCAGATCGATTATAAAGACGGTGCGCAGCTTATAGCCAACCAGGACGTTGAATCGCAACTAACCTTTGGTTCCGGCCGGGCCTATGGCCTTGAGCTATTCTTAAAAAAGAAATACGGGCGTTTTAACGGCTGGATCGGTTACACACTTTCAAGAACCGAACTGAAATTCTCAGATATAAATAACGGTAACTATTATCCCGCAAGGCAGGACCGTACCCATGACTTATCCGTTGTTGGAATATACCAGTTAAATAAACGCTGGTCATTTTCCGGAACATTTATTTATGGCACAGGAAACGCAGTTACTTATCCTACCGGTAAATATAATATCGGCGGGCTAACAACGTTTTCCTATTCGGCACGTAATGCTTACCGGTTACCCTCCTCAAACAGGCTTGATATAGGCGCCACGCTCGAAGGAAAAGAGCACAAAAAATATCATTCCAGTTGGACATTTGGTGTTTACAACGTTTATGCACACCGCGACCCTTATATTGTTTCCTTTCGTGATAGTAAGACAAACCCTGGCACTACAGAAGCGGTGGAAACAAGCATATTCGCAAGCCAAATACCTTCAATTACCTGGAATTTTAGGTTTTAGTGATAATGATATGAGAAATTTAAAATATTATTTTGCAGCTATGCTTCTGGCGCTCATCACTGCCTCCTGCACTAAAGTGATCGACCTAAAGCTGGGCAATCAATCCGGCCAACTGGTAATTGAGGGAAATATAATTGATCAGCACGGACAAATTATAAAACTTAGCCGAAACGTACCCTTTACATCTCCGGACTCGTATCCACCTGTTAGCGGTGCAACCGTTACGGTTAACGACGGTACTTTCACTTACAATTTTATTGAAGGTCCTGCCGGTACATATACATCCCGGTTTGCCGGTTTCGAGGAATTCACCTACACCATGAAGGTGGTGAGCGGAGGAATAACTTATACGGCCACGTCAACAATGCCCCTGCGGGTAGACCTCGACTCCATCAGCGAAAGTAATACGGTTTTTAACAGCGGGAAAAATTTACGGCAAATATCTGTCCATTATCATGACCCTGTTGGCGTACCCAACCAATATAATTTTTTGTTATTTGTAAATAACAAACAGGTAAATACCATTTTTGCCTACAATGACAATTTTACCAACGGCAGATTTGTAGATATAGATCTTGTTCAAAATGACATTGACATCCATCCTGGCGATGATATAGGTGTAGAAATGCAATGCATAGATAAACCCATGTACACTTACTGGTTCTCATTATTGCAGCAAAGTAATAATTTCGGACAAGGGATTACGCCATCTAACCCGCCAACAAATATTACACCAGCTACCCTTGGCTATTTTAGTGCACATACGAGTGAGGGCAGGATACTCGTAGTCAAATAGAAAAATTTATGGCTATTTTGTTCCTATCATACTAACCGGCATATTTCATATCCGGAAACTCAAGCGTAAGGGTAGTGCCCGAACCCAGTTCACTTTGCACGCTAATTTTGCCGCCTAGCGCATCTACATGCATTTTAACCATAAAAAGGCCCATCCCCTTTCCTTCAACACTGGTGTCAAACCGTTTATATAACCCGAAAATATTTTTAAGGTTTCTTTCTTCTATCCCTTTGCCGTTGTCTTTAAAAAGTATCTGTAAACTATTTTCCCGCTTCGTTGCAGAGATCGATACAATGGCATCCGTTCCCGGTTTCCGGTATTTAATGCTGTTTAATATCAGGTTGTAAAAAATACTGTACATATAACTTTTTACCGAAATAATTTTGTTTACGGTATTAAAATCTACTGCTATGGTAACCGTATCATTACTTATCAAATTATTCAAACTCAATTTAATATCTTCAACCAAAACCGGCAGCGAAATAACTTCTGTTTTCTCAATCACCTGGCTGCGCGTCTGCAAAATATGGTTTATATCCATTATTATCTGGTCCAAAACGTTGATGGATGTGGCCAGCGCCGATTTAACCTGGTCTGTCTCATTTGCATCAAAATCAACCGTATTAAGCATATTAGAAAGGCCGATAATGTTGGCTACAGGCGCCCGGAGGTTATGAGAAACGATATAGGTGAACTGCTCCAGGTCGGTATTTCGCTGAACAAGATCTGATGTTATTTTATCGCGCTCAATATCTGATATCTTTCGCTCAGTTATATCTTTAAATGCAAGTATAAATCCAATATTTGTTTGCTGTTCATCTGCAACACCTATCCATTTTACATCATACCATTTTAATGAACCGTCTTTTAGCTTATAACTGGTTTCGTAGCTTACAATCTCGTTTTCAGATACTTTTTCAATAACTTTTCGCGCATTAGGTATCTTGCTTTTTTGAAAATAGTTAAATGCATCTGCCCCAATTCTTAGCTTCTTGCTAAACTGTTCAACCGACAGGTCGTTGGCTTTGGAGTTAAATGAAACTATTTTTTGTTCAGTATCGCAAAGCACGTAGGCTACATCTGTATTTTCAAAAATGGTATTCAGGTTTGCCCTGGATTGCAGCATCAGTTCCTCAGTCTTTTTTCTTTCGGTAATGTCAGTATGCAATACTACAGCACCTTTCTTGGTTTTGTCTGAAAGTGGCGCAACTATTACCTGGAACCATACTTTTTTATGATGAAAATGCGCACAATACTCTATTGAAAAATTATCGATCAGCCCGGCTATTACCTCTTTTGCCCCTCTGGCAATTTTTTTCTCTGATGCTTCATCAAAACCCATTGCACTCCGCGCCACAGCTATATAACTGTAGTCTATTCCGTATTTTGGTAAGCCGAGATTATTTGCAAGCGTTATTCTTTTCCATGATTCATTTACCGCTATTATTTTACAAGCTTCATTTAACAGTACAATATAGGGCGGTAAAGCGTTTAGCAATGCGGATTGCCGGTCGCTTGCCGCCTTAAACTCTTCAATATGGTTTTCAATTTCCAGTTGCGCCAATTTCTGGCGGGTCACATCCTGGTTAAAGCCGATGATAAAAACAGGCTCTCCGGCATCATTTACCTCTAACTCAAATTGCGAACGAACGTATCTTATACTACGGTCTTTGTTAATTACCCTAAATTCTACTTCTCCATAGTTGGCGTCACTTTCCGAATCTGCAAATACTCTCCTAACCTCACTAATATCCTCAGGATAAATATTTGCCATAAAATTTGCAAATGTTGGCGGTACTTCGTTTACATTATATCCGAGCAAAGGATAAGTTCCGGCCGACCATTTTATTGTCTTTAAAATAACATCAACCCGCCATGTTCCAAATTCAGCTATCGATTCAGCCTTCGAGAACAGCGCTTCATTGGCAACTATCTTGCTTAAAAAATCTTGCCTTTCATTTTCTGATTGAATTTTTTCAAGTGCGTTTAACAGTGCATTTGGTAAGCGCTGCAGCCTGTCTTTCAATACATAATCTGCCGCACCCTCTCTCATCACGCTTACCGCGAATTCTTCAGAAACAGTGGAGGTTATTAATATAAAAGGGATGTCTTTACCGCTTTTCTTCAATATAGTTAATGCTTCAAGTGAATTGAAGGCAGGAAGAGAATGATCAGAAAGAATTACATCAGGATCAAATTCTTTCAGCGCGTTTACGTATTCATCCCTGGTGTCAACAAGCAGCTTTTCAAATACTATACCTGATTTACTTAACGCACGGTCTACCAGTTCGGCATCGCTTGCTATGTCCTCAATGTGCAATATCTTTAACGTTCTGTTCATGCTGTTATTAATTATTAGGCTGTTGATTGGTTATTAGCCAATAAAAGCCAAGCTCAGTCACCGCTTTTGCAAATCCTTCAAAATCAACGGGCTTTACAACGTAGCTATTAACCCCAAGGTCATAGCTTGTTACAACGTCCTGTTCCTCTTTTGATGATGTCATAATTACTACCGGTATAGTTTTGGTATATTCGTTCGACTTAATTTGTCTTAATACCTCAATGCCGTCCACTTTTGGCATCTTAATGTCAAGCAAAATAACCTTCGGTTTATTTTCAATCTGACGGCCCGCAAACGATCCCTTAGCGAAAATAAAATCCAGCGCTTCCGCTCCGTCTTTTACATGGATTAGTCTATTTGCGAGGTTTGCTTTCTTTAAAGAACGAATAACCATTTCGGCATCGTGCGGATTATCTTCGACTAATAAAATCTCAATTCTTGAATCGTCCATATTTAACTTTTGGGTAAACTAAAGTTCTACACTATTTTCAGGTAAACCGATAAAACTAACCGGATACATAAATACAATATTTACCCCATCCCTGTTCAAAAGTTCAAAAAAGTTACAAACGATAAGTATTGGTTTTATATATAAACGAATGATAAGATCGGCCGGTTTTTTGTAATTAAAAAAAGTGTTAACTAAAGGTTTAATATAACTGGTATACAAATTTAAGTTTAATTTACGCCTTTTTTAAAGCATTTCCCCCTTTTTTTAAACAACAGCTATAATTGGGTATTGTTTAAAAAATTAATAAACCATGGTGTAATAAATGCCAAAAAAGCAGCGGCGCGCGAAATTTACGCCAATAGAAAGCGTCACCCTGATAATATCTCGTAAACTTGAAGTTCAGAAGTAAAATTCAGAATTTTGATATATTACTCTTATTTCTTACGTCCCATCGCATACTTAATGCCGCCCAACAAGTGTTGCAGGTATAATGGGTCGGCATAAGAAGCGTCGGTATGGCCAAGTTCAGTATAAAATGCGCGGCCACCATCGTAGTCATGGTACCAGCTCATAGGGTGATTATCGCCCATGGTTCCGCCAGTATAGCTTTTCTCATCAATAGTGATCAGCACATGCAGGTTTGGTGCCATCCATTTAAAATTATATAGCTCGTCAAACCTTTTCCATACTGCAGGCAAATGTTTAGTTGCTATAAAGTCATGGTCAACTACATTAAAGGTAGCGTTTTGTTGCGCAGGGTGGCTCTTAAAATAAGCGCCAACAAGGTTGCCATACCATGGCCAGTCATACTCGGTATCAGTGGCGGCATGTACGCCTACAAAGCCTCCACCTGCCTTAATATATTTTTGAAATTCAGCTTCCTGCTGATCATTCAAAACATCGCCGGTCGTACTTAGAAAAATTACCGCTGCGTATTGTTTAAGGTTGTCGTAGGTAAATAATGTTGAGTTGGTGGTGGTGTCTACATCAAAATTATTTTCCTGCCCTAATTTGATAATAGCAGGTATGCCGGTAGCAATTGAGGCATGATGGTATCCAGCAGTTTTACAAAATATCAACACCTTTTGTTTTGCCGTAACACTTAATGTTACTGCACATATAAATATGTAAATGAGGATTATACGTTTCATATTGTTTACTTTATTTAAGTTAAAAAGATTGTTTTAAGTTAGGTTGTAGGTAACGGCATCGTTATCCCAAATTGCCTTTTTTTAATTCATCTGCTGCAAAGTTTGCTGCGCGGGCAGTTAGCGCCATATAGGTTAACGATGGGTTTTGGCAAGCCGACGAAACCATTGCGGAACCATCTGTTACAAAAACGTTTTTGGCATCCCAAACCTGATTATGCGCATTAAGCACCGACGTTTTAGGATCGCGGCCCATGCGTGCACTACCCATTTCATGTATCCCATCGCCAACATTATGACCGCTATCGTGCGTTTGTACATTCTTAACTCCTGCACTTTCAAGCATTTCTCGTGCCTCTTTCACAATATCCACCCGCATCTTCTTTTCATTGTCTTTTATCTCCGCATCCATGGCAAGTATAGGTAATCCCCATTTGTCTTTTCTGTGCGGATCAAGCGTTATTTTATTTTCGTGATAAGGTAACAGCTCACCAAAACCACCTAATCCAATTGTCCATTGTCCTGGTTCTGTAATCGCCTCCTTAAACGCGGAGCCAATACTTAGTTCGGCTATGTTGCGGCTCCAACCTTCGCGGCTTGCCGCGCCCTGGTAACCGAAACCGCGCATATAATCGCGTTTATCGCCAAAGAGATTGGCAAAACGTACTACATATATCCCGTTTGCCCGTCTGCCAAAGTAGTACTTATCATCATAACCTTCCACGGTACCGCTGGCGCCCAGGTTGTAGTGGTGATCCATAATATTGTGCCCAAGCTCGCCGCTGCTGCTGCCCAAACCGCCCGGCCATATATCCGTTGCCGAATTCATTAAAACCCAGGCGCTGTTTAACGTAGAAGCATTTACAAATACAATTTTCGCATGGTATTCATAAGTTTGGTTTGTTTCGGCATCAACTATCTCTACACCCGTCGCTTTTT
>CAZZUU010000114.1:6934-10442 GCA_964657275.1 uncultured Mucilaginibacter sp.
CCTTATCGTAAATTATTTTGGTGACTATAGAAAACGGCCTTACAGTCAGGTTACCTGTTTTAACAGCCGCCGGAAGCGTTGACGATTGCGTGCTGAAATATCCCCCGAAAGGGCAACCTTCCCAGCAACGGTTTCTGAACTCGCATTTCGTCCGTCCGGGTATCGCCTCTGTTAAATTGGCGCTGCGGCCAATTATCATATGGCGCGTGTTGTTATAATTCTTTTTTATTCTTGCCGCTACATCTTTTTCCACAATGTTCATTTCCATAGGTTTTAGGAAATGTCCGTCAGGCAGTTGGGGCAAACCCTCTTTTGTCCCGTTTACTCCGGCAAATTTCTCAACATGTTCATACCACGGTTCAAGGTCTTTATAGCGAATAGGCCAGTCAATTGCCCAGCCGTCTTTCGCGTTGGCTTCAAAATCAAAATCGCTCCAGCGATAGCTTTGCCTACCCCATAATATAGACCGACCACCTAATTGATAGGAGCGCCACCAGTTAAATGGCTTTATTTCGGTATAAGGGGCTTCCTGTTCATTTACCCAATAATCCATTATGGGCTCACGGGCGCCCCAGCTGCGCGAAATAACCGGTCGAACCTTCTTTTGTTCCAGTGTAACGTTACCCCGGTGTTCAAATTCCCATGGATCCTTTGGCGCTGATTTATAATCCTTTATGTGTTCAAAATTGCGGCCACGCTCCAGCATAATTGTTTTCAGGCCACGCTCGGTTAATTCCTTTGCTGCCCATCCCCCGCTTATACCCGATCCGATTACGATCGCATCATATGTGTATTGCGCCTTCGCCTTACCGTTAATGTTAGTAGTGTCTGCTGACATAATTATGGGTTATTGTTGTAATCTGATAGCTGCAAATGCCAAAATGATGGGTAAATTTTTTTGGAATTCAGCGTACAAATAATTGGTTATGCAATAATACCAATTATAAAGAAAGTTTAATACGGTAAATGAGTGTAATATTAATTTTACGTGGGTTGAAGATTTAATCATACCGACGTTATGCCGTAAACGGTAAATAGAATTTTAGTTCCAAAATTTACTAATTTTATCGCATGAGCGTAAGCACCTATGGCATACAGCAAATTAAAAAGGAAGTAGAGCACCTGTCTAACGATCAGTTAGCCGCGCTATGCCTTCGCCTGGTTCGTTATAAAAAGGAGAACAAGGAA
Source organism: uncultured Mucilaginibacter sp. (assembly GCA_964657275.1). Classification (GTDB taxonomy): domain Bacteria; phylum Bacteroidota; class Bacteroidia; order Sphingobacteriales; family Sphingobacteriaceae; genus Mucilaginibacter. Next base: position 8,123 of record CAZZUU010000114.1, read on the forward strand.
TTGCTGGCTTATTTGTTGTTTGAAGCGAGCGATGAGCAGGGGTTTGTTGAAAAGGTAAAGGCCGAGGTTGGTTTTATGTTTAGTCAGCTGCCCTCACAAAGTTATTTAGCGGCAAAGGCGATTCGCAAAATATTGCGGCTAATTAGTAAATACACCAAATTTATGGGCTCAAAAACTGCTGAGATCGATTTACTTTTGGCTTTTTGCTACGATTACCTGCAATATACAGATCGGAAGCTATCCTACAAACCCCTGCGGCTGATATTGACCCGCCAACTCGAAAAAATACGCAACCTGATCGGCAAGTTACATGAGGACCTCCAGTTTGACTATACGCAGGATTATAATTTATTGCACATCGAGGCCGAAAAAAAACTCCCCTGGTTGTACCGTAATGATCTGCAATTGTAACAACCCGGCTATTTTAATATCTAACAATAAAATTAACTGTTAACCGTGGTAGAAAAAGAGGCTGCTTTTAAGCAAATTTACGAGGCCAATTCAAAAAAAATCTACCATTTATGCTATGGTTATACCGGTGACGACGATGCTGCGAGCGACCTTTTACAGGAAACATTTTTAAAGGTTTGGCAAAACCTCGACAAATTCAGGAACCAGGCGATGATATCTACCTGGATTTACCGTATTGCTGTTAATACCTGTTTAACTTATCTTCGCTCCGAAAAACGGCAGGCGAAAGACGAGTTAACACCCTTAATAGCAGAAACAAAGAGAGAAGAGTTTTCAGAAAAGAATGAGCAGGTTGCCTTGCTCTATAAATGTATATCGAAGTTGGAAGAGTCGGAGAGAATAATTATTACCATGGTGCTAGATGAAGTGCCGTATAACGAGATTGCGGATATCTCGGGAATATCGGAAGGAAATCTGCGGGTGAAAATTTATCGTATAAAACAGAAGTTAACCGAATTATATAACCACTATGAAAGAATTTGAGCACTTAGTGTCGGTTTGGCAGGGACAGCCAAAGCACGACAAGCTTTCGGTGGATGACGCCCTTAAACAGGTAAAAAAGGGCATACGGGGTATCACCAATAAACTGTATTGGGGCATTGTGGCTATGATAGGGTTAATTGTTGGTGCATTTATCATCACCTTCTTTTTTGCGTTCCGTTCACCGTCAACAACTATCGGGATATTAATTATTCTGATGACGATGATCATGTACCTGTCGCTCATAATAAGGCACTATCATATCCTTAATAAACACGATCTCACGCTTAACCCCACCGATTACCTTAACAATCTTAAAGCGTACCAAAAAAACCGCTCAAAGGTTATCGGTTGGTTCTATTATACCTATATGTTGCTCATCAGCACAGGTTTAGCATTATATTTTATAGAGGTACTTGAAGATGCCCCGCTGTATTTTAAACTGATCACCTATGGCTCAACCATCATCTGGTTTTTGTTCATCACCTTTTATCTAAAACCCCGGATGTTTAAAAACGAAGAGGAAAAGCTCAATTTAATGATCGACAGGTTGATAAGGTTGCAGGAGCAGTTTGATTAAGCCCCACGCCCGTTGCGAGGAACGAAGCAATCGCTACACACGCAAATCATGAACCGGCATCATTACATTAAAAAAAAAAATGATCATTCAAAAAGTACAGATAGCTGAAGTTGAAACTCTCCTCGCTCTCAGCAAAAAGACTTTTTACGATTTTTTTGCCCACCTCAATGAGCCCGAAAATATGGAAGCATATTCGGCTATTGCTTTTACGCTGCAAGGTATGCTGGAGCAGCTAACTAACGCTGATTCAGAATTTTATTTTGCTAAATATGATGGCAATGTAGCAGGTTACATTAAGCTAAACTTTAATGATACCCAAACGGAGTTTCAGGATAAAAATGCGTTGGAAATAGAACGCATTTATGTTTCGCGCGAGTATCATGGCAAAAAAATTGGCAAAACTTTGTTAAATTTTGCGATAGATGCAGCTATAAAGCGGCATTTAAATTACATATGGCTAGGTGTATGGGAACATAACGATAACGCCATAGGCTTTTATGAACATAACGGTTTTGAAGTATTTAGCAGTCATGAATTTTTACTGGGCAGCGACCGGCAAACCGATTTACTGATGAGGAAAGAGGTTGTCTGAACCTTGATTCATAGGATTAAAGGATTATCACGATTGATAACTACCATTTCTTAAAGACCTTCCCGTTGGAGAGTAATTAGGTGGGGTTGAGGGATGTCTAACAAACGAGCCGTTGTTCCCCGCAACCGCGGGTGGTAATCCTCAAATCAAAATGTACACATCCGCATATTTGCACATCCGCACATCCAAAATCATCC
>CAZZUU010000115.1:0-10380 GCA_964657275.1 uncultured Mucilaginibacter sp.
CGGAAAAAGGCAATGTACCCGTGGTTGGTTTTGTGGATGCTTTTGAAGATGCCAGTATAGCACCGGCGCGTACCGGCTTTGTTGACGCCTTAAAGAAAAATGGCTTTAGCGAAGAACAAAAAACGGTAGAAATAGAATACAGTAACGCACAGAGGAGTATACCGACATTAACACAAATCGTAAACCGCTTTGTGTCACAAAAGGTGGACCTAATGGCAACCTGTACTACATTATCATCGATAACTGCAGCGCAAAAAACTAAGACCATTCCCATTTTTATGATGGTTTCGCCTACAGTTAAGCTGATGAAATTGGAAGAAGCCGGTGGCAAAGCGCCAACTAATTTATTTGGCACCGTAGAAGACCTCAATTATATCGACACTTCCTTTTCGCTAATCCCGCAATTTATCAAACGAAAATCAGGCAAATTAGTAGTGGGGATGATCTATAACGAATCTGAACCGCAGTCGGTTGATGCCAAACAGCGTATTCAGTCATTAGCTGATAAAATGAATATCACCCTCATTGCGCTACCACTGAATTCATCTGCCGATGCACAACTGGTAACATTATCGCTGCTAAATAAAAATATCGATGTATTTTTTGCGAACCCTGATAACAGCGTTTTTGCATCATTCGAAACGATAGTCAAAAACTGCGACCAAAAGAATGTACCGATATTCACCAGTGAAGCGGGCCTTGTACAACGGGGAGCGGTAGCCGCGTTCGGTGCCGATATTTACCAATGGGGTTACCAGGCAGGGGAACAGGCATCCCGATTTCTTAAAAACCACAGTACCGCTGGTCTTCAGCCTGAAATGGTTAAAGTGCGGAAGCGGGTTTATAACCCGGCAGCCGTAAAAAAATACCACATTACTGTGACACCCAATTTTGAAGCAGTTAAATAAATGGATTTTTACCTCAGCGCTTTACTACAGGGACTTTGTTTTTCGGCGCTAGCATTGGGGATATATATTTCCATGAAGATATTTAACATTCCTGATATTACCACCGATGGCAGCTATACGCTCGGCGGGGTGGTCACGGGTGTATTATTAACCCATCATCAGCCCGGTTATATTATTTTACCGGCCGTAATTATAGCAGGCGGCATCGCAGGCGCATTGACCGGCATTATCCACACCAAGCTCAGGATAAATGCTTTGCTGGCCGGGATTTTGGTAATGACGGCCTTGTATTCCGTCAACCTTTCCATAATGGGAACTTCAAATTTGCCGTTAAATAACTTTTCGACCTTATTTAACCTGGTTAAGATCAGTGCTGATTTTAATCGTAATTCATTTTGGATACTTTCAATTTTTGTGCTGGTGATTACCCTTTTGATCGGTTATTTGCTTAAAACCGACTTTGGGATAGCGATGCGCGCAACCGGCAACAGCGAATCGATGATAAGGGCATTAGGCGTTAATACCGACAGGATGAAAATTACCGGGCTTGCTCTTGCCAATGCGCTAACCGCTGTAAGCGGCTACCTGATAAGCCAGTTTCAAGGGTTTACAGATATCAGCATGGGTATCGGCATCGTAATTATTGGATTGGGTTCTGTTATCATTGCGGAAACATTAATTAACTGGTTTAAAATTACATCGGTGGGGTTAAGCTTGGTTCTGGTATTAATCGGCGCAATTGTATTTCAATTGGTACTAGCCTTTACACTGGATATCGGCGTTGATGCAAACCTGCTTAAACTGGTAACGGCTGCTTTCGTATTGTTGATCGTGAGTTTGCCGAGGCTGAACTTTTTTAAGGGAAATAGATAAAATGAATGCGAAATGGTTAAGATATGGATATTAAGAAAAATTCCGCATTTGACATTCCACATTCCGAAATAAAGAATCATGATAGATATCAACAACGTTAACAAAATCTTCAATCCCCGGAAGGCTAACCAGGTAAACGCGGTTAATGGCGTTACCCTGCGCATAGAAACCGGCGAATTTGTGGTTATTGTTGGCGTTAACGGTTCAGGTAAAACAACATTGTTGGACATGGTGGCCGGGAGCGTTTTTCCCGGTTCGGGAGATATTATCATCGATGGAGATAATGTTACCAAACTACCTGATTATAAACGCGGTAAATGGATAGCTCGTGTTTTTCAAAACCCGGTAAGCGGCACTGCTTCTGACCTTAGTATTCTCGACAATTTTAGATTAGCAGCTATTCGTACCAAACCAAAAGGCTTGTCCGTTGGCATAGATGACGGTTTTAAAAAGCAGGTGAAGGAAAAGATAGCGACGCTTGGAATGGGTTTGGAAAATAAGATAGAACAGGCAATGGGCACGTTGTCCGGCGGACAAAGGCAGGCATTAACTTTACTGATGAGTGTAATGGATAACTGCAAAGTTTTGCTGCTTGATGAGCCCACCGCTGCGCTGGACCCGCGTTCTGCCGAAGTAGTGTTGCGAACAGCAGATAAATTGATCAAGGATTACGGTCTTACAGCGATTTTGATCACCCATAATTTAAAGGACGCGTTCACTTATGGTAACCGCATTATTCAAATGGGAGAGGGTAAAGTGATAAAAGACCTGGATGAAACTAAAAAGCTTGCTTTAAAGCAAAATGATTTGTTTGATTGGTTTGGTTAGTGATTTGGATTTTACCGATTTTAGTATGATTGCACTGATGACGGAAAGACTTACGAGGTTTTTAAAACTTCGTAAGTCTAATGAGGGACGCTATTTATTTGTCGCTCTAACTTTTTTCACTTCGGGAGTTGTAACGGCACTCGCTTTGTTGCCAAAGCTATTCCGCACGTATGTTAATACATCTGCTATCTCTTTGTCTTTAAGGTAAGAATGCGAGGCCATCACATTTGAGTAGGTATTGTCATCAATCTCCACATGCTCGCTAAAGCCATTTAATACAATTGAGATCAGTTTTTTCTTATCGCCCAAAACATAAGTAGTTTTAATTAATGGCGGGTTCATGTTTTGAACGCCTCCGCCATCTGCCATGTGGCATGATAAACAGATTTTTGTGTAAACCAATTTGCCCCCAGCTATCGATGCTTTCAATCCCGAATGGTGCGCAACAGGTTTGTGTTTTGTCTGGGCAAATAATGCCGTTGTAAATAATGTGCAAACTAAAAGTGCGGTTGCTGCTTTCCTGAATAATATCATTCCTTATTTTTTATAGCTTATTTTATAAATTGTTCCTTTGGTATCGTCACTTACATAGATGGAACCATCCGGCGCCATGGCTAAACTGCACGGACGATGCTCTGCCCGCCCTGATTCTGTCTGCGCCTGTGTACCAGCAAAGCCGTTCGCAAAAACTTCCCATTTACCATCAGGTTTGCCGTTTTTAAACGGTTGAAATACTACAAAATACCCGGCCTGTGGTTCCGGGGCCCTGTTCCACGAGCCGTGGAAAGCAATGAAAGCCCCGTTTTTATATTTTGCCGGGAATTGGTTGCCGGTATAAAACAATAGACCGTCAGGAGCCATGTGGCCTGGATATGCAGCTACCGGGTCAATGAATTTGGAATCGGCTTCTTTTTTTCCGTCGCCGCCGTACTCAGGTGCTAATATCTTCTTGTGTTGTATTTGATCGTAATAAAGATACGGCCACCCTGCATTGTCGCCTTCCTTAATCGCGTACATGCATTCGGCAGGTAACTCTGCATTTTGTTTAACGGTGTACATATCCGGGAAAATATCATGTAATTGGTCACGGCCGTGCTGCATTACAAAAAGCTGGTTGTCCTGGTGGTTCCAGTCAAGGCCGACAACATTTCTTAAGCCGGTAGCATAACGAACGCCATCCCCATAATGCTGATCGGGCTTATCGGCTTTAAACCGCCATATCCCGGCTGCTGAATCCAACACCGGGCAACCGGCCACTCCCATAGATCCCTTCTGACGGTCCTTTTCCTGGCATGAGTTTGAAAATGCCCCGATATTCACATACAGGTTATCGTTATCGTCAACCAATATAGCTTTCGGCTCATGTTCGTGACGGGCAATGAGGCCGGTAACAATTTTTTCGGGCTTATCGGGATCGATAACTTCGTTCTTACTGTTTAATTTATACCTAAAAACTTCTTCATCCGACGAAGCATATAAATATCCTTTTTTAATATACATCCCACTGCCGGGGAAATCACCAAAACTTGTTTTAATGGTTGCTTTGTCGCCTTCAACGTGCAGCATAAAGATACCCTTGGTTGGGTTGCTTTTTCTTATCCGGTAAATTTTAACATAAATGTCGCCTTCAGGGGTGGGGGCCATTTCCCTTACGCCGCCTGTTAAGCTCTCTATAATCATGGTTGCATTAAAACCTTCCGGCAGTGTTAATCCCGCATTAGCGGCATCCGTTTTAGAACCGGTGCTTGCCTTTTTGAACGCATTAAATACGATTAACCCGATAAGTGCTGCAACCGGCAGCAACAAGATCAGTGATTTCTTCATTTTCATAAACGTCGATATAGTTATATAGCCAAAGTTAATTCAAAACTGCAGTAAACCGGTAAGGCGGTTTGTAGTATTATAGTGACAAAACATTGCTTTAAAAGTTTTGCGTTACAGGCTTTTTTGATTGCCAAACTTCGACAACAGTAAAAACAGAATTAAATTCTTCATATTGTATGTATTTTGTAATTATGTTCTATCTATTGTTTGATTGATAGTATAATAGTTGTAATACGTTAAACCATTGTTGGGTTATATCGTCATAGCTATATAAAAATTAAAGCAATGAAAAAGTTATTTATAATATCAGCAATAGCAATGAGCGGGTTAATTTATAACACCGCAAATGCACAATTCAGGATACGTGTTGGTTTTCGTTTTGCACCTCAAAGAGTTTACAGGGAAACACCCGTTGTAGTTGAACAGGCCCCGGTTTACGATCAACCTGCCCCGGCAAATAATTACAGTAATGACGATTACTATTATTTACCCGATGTGGATGCCTACTACAATGTTGACGAACAATGTTACTATTATTTTGATGGCGATAACTGGATATCCGCCGCTTATTTACCCGGCGAATACCGTGATTATGACTGGAGAAATGCCAGGAGGTTTGAGATTCGCGGGGACCGCCCGTATCTGCACAATGATATTTACCGGTCAAGATACAACGGCAACAATGTAAATGCTTATTGGGAACGTCATGATGATCATTTCGGCGGAGGTAACCGTAACTGGGACCAAAATGCCTATAGCAACCGCGACGGCCGTTTTGGTAACAGGCAGCAAAATGGTTATGACAGGCACGACCAACCCTACCAACATCAGGGTGACAACAACCAACGTTTTAACGACAGAAACCCTGGCGGTTACGATCAGCATAATAATAGTGGCAGAGATAATAATAACTCAAACAGGGGCAGGGATAATAATAACGGCCAGTCGGCTCAACCTAACAGAAGCCAAGGTGGCTACGATAGTCGGCCATCTAATCAAAATAGTGGTCTCGGCCAGCAAAACAAGGGTGGTAATGAACACTTTGCACAAAGCAGCCCCCAAGGCGGGTACAGAACTTATAGAATGAACAAGTTTTAATTCCGAATAATATCATCATAAAAATAGCAGAGCCCTTTGCCAACCGGTAAGGGCTCTCTAATTTTATTATCATTTTTTAAACTTTCAATCACAGCTTATACAATGTGGTGCGGTGTTTGAAAATGAAATTTTGCCCTGATAACAGGGCAAAAAGTGTTGTTATAATCAGAAAAAACATGCGTATTTGGCAAATTTTTCTCTTTTGCAGGTTTTACAAATTAGTTGTTTAAACTGTTATCACAACTAAAAAAAACTAACTGACTATCAGAAGTTAAGCTATTAACACTTGTTGAAAACGGTAAAAACGGAAGGCTTTTTAAATGTCGTCTGAACGTTATAATATTATTTATTGGCACAGGTGGCAAAGTATTTGTTAACGTGGAAGTAATACAATTAAATAATTGTTTACAAAAACACAACTACAAAATGAAAAGATCAACAACTTTAATAGCCGCAGCTTGTACAGCAGTAGCTATATTTTTAGGAAGTACTGCAAAGGCTCAAACCATTACGCCAGACAAGTTTAGATTTGGGATTGGTGTTGAAGGCGGTTTGCCTACTGGCGCGGCTCACGATGCATCCAATATCGAACTGGGAGGTACAGCAAGGTTACAGTACGGATTATCAAATAACCTTGCCCTTACCTTGACCTCAGGTTATTACAATTTTTTTGGTAAAGATGATGGTACCGGAACAGGTACAAAATATCAATCATTGGGTATGGTGCCAATTAAAGCAGGTATAAAAGCGTTCTTTACCTCAAATCTTTATTTAGGGGCGGAAGTAGGTGCGGGTATTGAAACCAAAACTTTTTTACCACAAGGCCTTAGTCAATCCATTGCCCAAAAAGACACCAAGCTTATTTTATCGCCAGCCGTTGGTTATGCAACCAAACATTGGGATGTTGGTGTACGCTATGAAAATTTCTCAGGCCAAAGCAATAACTATGGACTTGTTGCCTTGCGTTTAGCTTATGGATTCGGTCTATAATCTGAAAATCAACTAACAAAAAGACCCGCATCAACTGACGCGGGTCTTTTTGCTTTTATAACAATCGATAATTATTTCAATTTACCAAGCGCAGTTTTAATGCGTGTCATGGCTTCGATCAATTTATCCTCCGCCGCAGCGTAAGAAATCCGGATCGATTTTTTATCACCAAAAGAATCACCGCCAACTGTAGCTACATGAGCTTCTTCCAACAGATAAATACTCAATTCATCTGCATCGTTTATGGTTTTGCCATTATAGCTCTTTCCAAAAAATGAAGTTACATCCGGGAAAAAGTAAAATGCGCCTTCGGGCAGGTTGACCTTTACACCTTCAATGTCTTTTAGCAAACCGTAAACCAGGTCGCGGCGCTTCCTGAATTGCTCGCGCATTTCCAGCACAGACTCTAATCCGCCTTCATAAGCAGCTACGCCTGCGCGCTGTGTAATCGAACAAGTACCCGAAGTTACCTGGCCCTGCATTTTATCGCAGGCATTGGCAATCTCTTTGTTTGACGCGGTGTAACCAATACGCCAGCCGGTCATTGCAAAGGCTTTAGACCAGCCGTTGATAATTACCACACGGTCTTTTATCGCATCAAACTGGGCTATCGATTCATGTTTATCAACAAAATTGATGTGTTCGTAAATCTCATCCGAAAGGATGTAAATATTAGGATGTTTCTCAAATACTTTGGCCAGTCCTTCCAGTTCAGCTTTGCTGTAAACGCTGCCGGTTGGGTTACATGGCGACGAAAACATAAACAACTTTGTTTTTGGGGTAATCGCTGCTTCTAATTGTTCCGGGGTTATCTTAAAATCCTGCTCAACTGGCGCATCGATAAAAACACTGATACCTTCGGCAAGTTTTACAACTTCAGAATAAGAAACCCAGTAAGGTGTAGGTATAATTACCTCTTCACCGGGATTAACCAAACATAAAACCGCATTAGCAATGGCTTGTTTAGCACCTGTTGAAACTACGATCTGGCTAAAATCATAATCCAGGCCGTTCTCTACTTTTAATTTATTGGCAACGGCTTTCCTTAATTCAGGATATCCTGATACGGGAGTATAGTAAGTGAAATTCTTATCCATTGCCTCTTTAGCGGCCTCCTTAATATGCTCAGGTGTATGAAAATCAGGTTCGCCAAAGCTAAGGCTGATCACATCAACGCCTTTTGCGGCAAGTTCGCGGCCCATTTTGGCCATTTTAATCGTTGCAGATTCTGACAGGTTGTTGATCCTGTTACTTAATATAGTCATGGTTTTTTTATTAACGCGGCAAATATAGAAAATAAGTCAAAAGTCTTGAGCCGAAGTCTTAAGTCATTTTCTTTTTTGTTTAGGATTTAAGACTTGAAACTTAAGACTGCCGACTTGACAATTATTTATAAATTTGGCCACCCATCCATTTGATATTTTGAAAGAACAAAAAAGGATCATACTCATTTCAGTAATTACCGGTATAATCCTGATGCTGGCAAAATTTGGCGCTTATTTTTTAACGTCATCAAATTTTGTACTTACCGATGCTGCCGAAAGCATTGTCAATGTACTGGCAAGTTCATTTGCCTTTTTTAGTATATACCTTGCTTCGCAACCACGCGATGAAAATCATCCTTACGGACATGGAAAGATTGAATATTTTTCCGTTTTTATAGAAGGGTCGCTGATCGGGATAGCTGCTGTAACCATCATTATCAAATCTGTTTACAGCATATTCTATCCCAATCATATACACGACCTGATCATCGGTGCGGTAATAATAGCCGCTACGGGCGCGATCAACGGTGCGTTAGGCTTTTATATGATCCGTAAAGGGAAGTCATTACCATCAATCACTATCGAGGCGGATGGCAGACACCTGATTGCAGATATGATTACCAGTATTGCATTGGTGGTTGGATTGTTGTTAATTGTTTTTACCCGCATAGTATGGCTCGATAGCGCCTTATCGATCGCGGTGGCCTTGTATATATTGGTCAGCAGTTATAAATTAGTTAGAAGATCGGTTTCGGGGTTGATGGACGAAGCCGATTTTGGCGTGGTGACGGAAGTTATCAAAGTATTGAACGAAAAACGAAGGGACGAATGGATAGACATCCATAATTTTCGGGCACAAAAGTATGGCAATGAGCTGCATATCGACTGTCATTTAACACTTCCAAACTATTTCGACCTCAACCGGGTGCATTTGGAGGTAAAACTGGTAGACCAACTCATCAACAATGAGGTAACGCAAACGGAATTGTTTATTCATACCGATCCCTGTATCCCCGAATGCTGTCACTATTGTAATATGCCGAACTGCCCGATAAGGTCTGCGCCAAAAACAGAAGATATAGCCTGGACGATGGATAAAATTATCCGAAACAAAAAACACTTTGAATAATGTACCGCTTTAATGTCCGCGTTTACGGGTTGCTAATTAATGAAAGTAACGAAATACTGATCAGCGATGAACAGGAATACGGCATGCAGTTTACAAAGTTCCCCGGCGGTGGTTTGGAGTATGGCGAAGGAATGGCCGAGGGTTTAAAACGGGAATTTATAGAAGAATGCAATATGGAAGTTGAGGTAACCAGCCACTTTTATACGACGGATTTTTTTGTAAAGTCTGCTTTTAATGATTCGCAGATCATTAGTGTGTACTACTTCGTCAAAAACGTAAAGCCCGTAGATATAACAATTAAAAACAAAGTTTTTGATTTTCATGGGGAAGTTGAGCCATTGCAATCATTCATGTGGATAAAACTCGCTGATCTGCGTGAAGATGATTTCACATTCCCGATAGATAAACATGTAGCTAAGCTTTTAACAGATAAGATATGAGTTTGGTTGAGAGAGATTTAAACGTGATATGGCATCCTTACACGCAGATGAAAACTGCTTTGCCACCTATCCCGATCGTAAGAGGTGAGGGTGCCTGCCTTTTTGATGAAGACGGCAAAAAGTATATTGATGCCGTATCATCCTGGTGGGTGACTATACATGGGCACTCGCACCCGCATATTGCAAAAAAGGTTTCGGAACAACTCAGTAAACTGGAACATGCCATTTTCGCCGGATTTACACACGAGGGTGCGGTTGAGTTAGCTGAACGGTTGCTTGCAATACTGCCTGATAATCAAAAAAAGGCTTTTTATTCGGATAACGGTTCAACCGCTGTCGAAGTAGCGTTAAAAATGTGCCTGCAATACTGGCACAACCGTGGAGAAACACGCAGCAAGATACTGGCGTTTAAAAACGCCTATCACGGCGATACCTTTGGCGCTATGGCCGTAAGCGGCCGCAGTGCATTTACCGCTGCATTCGATTCCCTGTTGTTTGAGGTTGAATTTATTGACCTGCCTAATCAATCCAATATTCAACAGCTCAAATCTCAGATATCCAAATTAAAATCTGACTTGGCTTGTTTCATATTTGAGCCGCTAATACAAGGAACAGCAGGGATGCTGATGTATGAAGCCAGTTATTTAAATGAATTAATGGCGCATTGCCGTAAAGAAAATGTTTTGTTGATCGCGGACGAAGTGATGACGGGTTTTGGCCGCACCGGAAAACCATTTGCATGTAACCATGTGGGTGAACAACCAGACATAATGTGTTTTTCAAAAGGTTTAACAGGCGGCACCATGGCACTTGGTTTGACCACTTGTAATCAGCAAATATTTGACGCTTTTTTGTCCGATGATCGTTTAAAAACGTTGTTTCACGGCCATTCGTTCACAGCTAACCCGGTTGCTTGTGCGGCTGCATTGGCAAGTATGGATATCTTTTTGGAGGAAACGACAATGCAAAATATCAATAGGATTGAAACTGCACATAGCGAATTTGCTGCTAGGATAAAAAACCAC
>CAZZUU010000116.1:0-10370 GCA_964657275.1 uncultured Mucilaginibacter sp.
TCGTTTAAAAAGAAAAGATAGAAAAAACAAGACTACTTCAAGGTTAGAAGTACAATTTTTAAAGCTGGCTACCGATTTAGAACCCGGAAGCCGTTCTGCTGAACCAAAAAACAGCCAGATAGCTAAAAATAACGCTGCTTTAGCGGTAGCTGCGGGTAAATAATTAGTTTACCACGGTTAGTTTGTGTATGATATTTAAATCCTGCTGGTTTTAACCGGTGGGATTTTTTGTGAGATTTTTTAAATTATCACAATGTCATCGCAAAAGCGGCTCCTCTGGAGCCTGACATTCATTTTTGCTTTGCTATAAACAGGGTGCTCCTACGGAGCTTTTTGCTTTTAAACATTATTTAGCTGGTGGGTGATGCCAACAGACATGGGCCAAGCTAATTTATTATTAAAACGTGGGATTTGTTGGCTCCATAGGAGCCCCCTGTTTATAGACAAACATCAAAACGGGATTCGGCTCCGTAGGAGCCTCCTTATTTAAGCCAGAATTGATTATTCGATAAAATCAAACAAAAACCGATCTTCAAATGAAATCTCAAACTTTGCTAATAAACTTAAGTATTCTTCCTTGAAGGTTTTCTTTTGATGATGTGCCTCCTGATTAAGCACATATTTCATAACTGCATCAATATGTGAATGTGAATAAGAAAACACGCCGTACCCTTCCTGGCAATTAAATTTCCCTCTCAACCTTTTTTTTGTTAATTAATTGCTCTCAACTTTAATTTCTTTAACAAAATCTGAAATCAAAATTGTTGGCTTAAAACCAACGAACAAATGAATGTGGTCTGGCATACAATTAACGGCAAGCATTTTTGCCTTTCTGTTTTGTACTAATGCAGTAACGTACTTATGTAATTCTTCTTTATGATCTTTTGCTATCAAACATTGCCTGTTTTGCACTGCAAAAACAAATTGAAGATAGATTTGTGAAAAAGTGTTTGCCATAAATTTTAATTAAAGAACTGATACATTCCTTACTTTTTCAACACCTTCTTATTGATCCTCTTTATCAGTCCCGGCCCTTCATAAATGAAACCGGTATAAAGTTGGAGTAACGAAGCACCTGCATTTAATTTCTCTATTGCATCCTCCGGCGAATGTATGCCGCCCACACCAATTATCGGAAACGCACCTGTTGATTTCCTGTTAAGGTAGGCGATCACTTCGGTTGATCGGTTTGTTAAAGGCATGCCGCTTAGGCCACCGGTTTCGTTTTTTAACTGATCGTCAGATACCAGGTTTTCCCTGCTGATGGTGGTATTGGTGGCAATGATGCCCGCTATGTTTGTTTTTTGTACGATCTCAACTATATCATCTAACTGCTCGTTTGTGAGATCGGGCGCTATTTTTAAAAGAATAGGCCTGCTGATGCCATTTTTTGAATTGCGTTGCTGTAAGGTATTCAATAACTGCATTAGCGGTTCCTTCTCTTGCAACGCACGCAGACCGGGCGTATTTGGCGAACTTACATTTACAACAAAGTAGTCAACCTCATCAAACAGGCGATCAAAACATTTAACATAGTCACTTACTGCATCCTCGTTGGGGGTATTTTTATTTTTACCAATGTTGCCGCCGATAATCAGGTTTTTGTGTTTTCCTTTCGCCGTTTTTCGAAATTCGGCTATCCGGTTAGAAACCACTTCAACACCGGCATTATTGAAACCCATGCGATTTATCAAACCACTATCGGCCGGCAGGCGAAACATGCGGGGTTTAGGATTTCCATCTTGTGGTAGTGGTGTCACCGTTCCAATTTCAACGAAACCAAAACCCAGGTTTGCCATTTCGCCCATCATTTCGGCATTCTTATCAAAGCCCGCCGCCAAACCAACCTGATTTTTAAATTTAAGGCCAAACACTTCTTTTTCCAGTCGCGAATCATTCAAATCCCACAACGCCCTGCTCAACGCTGCACCTCCCGGAAAGCGATTGAAACGTTTAAGGTTGGCAGTAACAAAGTAGTGTACCTTTTCAGGATCAAACAGGAAAAGTAAAGGCTTTATTAAAAAATACATGCCCGCGAAGTTAGCAGTTTTGGCGGTTAGTTGATAGTTAATGGTTCATAGTTCATAGCAACAATTATTCTGCAAATTTCCATGGTCCATGAACTATCGACTATGGACTTTTCTTATCTTTCACAAAAAAACATACGTTATGGAATTTGGCCGTGTAACCCCGGAAGAGTTATTTGAGGTGGATTTTACTTTGCCGCCCGACCCGGAATTGACTATCGCTACGCTCAAGGCATCAAAAAATGATTCGCCACTACAGGTGCATGTTGGCTGCGCCAAGTGGGGCCGCAAAGAATGGCTTGGGAAGATATACCCGCTTAAAACAAAAGAAGCCAATTTTTTGGAAGAGTATGTAAAGCATTTTGATTGTATTGAGCTTAATGCCACTTTTTATAACATATATAGCCCCGAAACAATTGCTAAATGGAAAGATAAAGCTGTCACCCAGCCGGGCTTTAAATTTTGCCCCAAATTTGCACAGACTATAAGCCACATCCGGCGCTTAAAAAATGCCGACGAAATAACCACCAAATATTATGAAGGTATTTTAGCTTTTGGCGATAACCTGGGTCCTTTGTTTTTGCAGGTTGGCGATAACTTTACACCTAAAAGCCTGCCTGACCTTACCGCATACCTCGAACAATTGCCAAAAGATGTCCCCGTATTTTTAGAAGTTCGGCACAAGGAATGGTTTGCAGATCAGGTAATTAGAACAGCGTTATTTGAAATGCTTCACCGGTTAAACATTGGGGCATTGATAACCGATGCATCCGGCCGCAGGGATGTAGTTCACATGACTTTGCCAACACCGCACGCATTTATCCGTTTTGTGGGTAACAGCCTGCATCCAACTGATTACACACGTATTGATGAGTGGGTAGAGCGGATTAAACAATGGCGCGAACTTGGTTTACAATCTGTTTGGTTTTTTATGCACCAGCATGATGAGCGCTACTCGCCCGAATTGGCAGATTACGTTGTCGAGAAAATCAACAAGGAATTAGGCCTCGATATAATGCGGCCAAAGTTTATCGATCGCGATAAAGGATTGTTTGATTAGTCTGAACCGGGATTGAGAGGATTTATCCGATTAATCAGATAAATCCCTAAATCTGTTTAATCCCGGTTCAGACCCTACGACACCATCCCCGATATTACATTAATACTTAATGCAAGGATCGCCGTATTAAAAGCAAACGATAATAGTGCATGTAACAGGCAAACGCGCCTTATCCTGCGCGAGGTTATGTTTACGTCTGATACCTGGAACGTCATCCCAACAATAAAGGAAAAATAAACAAAATCGAGATAATCAGGCTCGTCTTTACCTGGAAATTGCAAGCCGCCGATTCCTTTTGTTTCACCATCTGTATCCGTACTTGTGTCATAATACAAATGCGCGTAGCGCAAAGTATATATCGTATGCAGCAGAAACCATGAAATAACTACAGCTGTTATCGCCAGCAAAATATGCTCGTTTTTGGCAATATCTGGCAGACCTTTTGTAGATTTCAAAAGATATACAATGGCGCCCAAACTTGCTACGGCGGCCGTTGTGATAAAAAGGAAGAGGAAGGTGCGGCTTGAATCCTGGAGTTTTGCTATTTTTCTTACTTCGCGCGGATGGGAGGAAAAAATAATTATCCAGTCGAGCAGGATCACCGTTAAAGCGCATCCGATCCAGGTGATCAATATTAAGGCTGGTGCGGTTAACCTGTTACGAAAAATTAGAAAAACGATAGTGCTAACGGCCAGCGAGATAACCAGCCGGTAATGTGCATCCAAACGAAAAAAAAGTCGTTTATCGGGTGTTAACGATCGGGGCATGTTTTAGGGGTTGATACTTTATGGGGCTAAGATATAAATTTCCGGCTGTGCTTTATTCGTTGATTATTTCAGCAACCCGGCCTACTTGTCCGTCGTCCAGCCGCACTTTTATGCCGCGTGAATGAAACGATGAACTTGTGAGCAGGTCTTTCACTATCCCGCGTGTTTTTTTACCCGACCGCTGATCTTTTTTTAGTATGATGTCAACTTCAAGTCCGGGGTAAATATCGTTTCTATTTTGTCCGCTCATATTTTTAAGTCCGAAAGTCGGTAAAGACCGAAAGTCCCGAAGATCGATTGGTTTTTATTAATACTAAAGTGGTTTATCCTGCTAATTTTTCAATGGCTGCATTTACTTTATCAAAATCAAAACTCTTCACTATTCTATTCATTGATGCTGTAATCTGCTCGTTAAATAAATTACCAATGCTGCCTTCATGGGTATGATTTACGGTTTGATCCGGACTAAATTTGCCCTGTTCTATAGCCGCGCCAACTTGTTTGTAAGCATCGCGGAACGGTGTGCCGCTTAAAACCAACCGGTTAACTTCTTCCACGCTAAACAGGTAAGCATATTTAGGATCGCTGAGTATATCAGCTTTCACCGTAATATTTTGCAACATAAATGTGGCCATGTGCAGGCAATGTTTCAGATCGGCGAAAGCCGGAAACAGCAACTCCTTTAACAATTGAAGGTCGCGGTGATAACCTGACGGCAGATTGGTGGTCATCATGGCAACATCATTAGGCAGGGCCTGCAGGCGATTGCATTTACCGCGCATAATTTCCCAAACATCCGGGTTCTTTTTATGCGGCATAATGCTCGATCCGGTGGTCAGGTTATCCGGATAACTCACAAAAGCAAAATTCTGGCTTAAATACAGCACCTGGTCCATTGCCATTTTCCCAAGCGTTGCGGCAATTGAAGATAACGCTTGCGCTATAACCCGCTCCGTTTTCCCACGCCCCATCTGCGCATAAACCACATTATAGTTTAGGCTATCGAAACCAAGTAGCTCGGTTGTTAGCGTACGGTTAAGCGGGAACGATGAACCGTACCCGGCGGCAGAACCTAATGGGTTTTTATTAGTGATCTTGTAAGCGGCCAAAACCATTTCCAGATCATCGGTTAAACTTTCGGCGTAAGCGCCAAACCATAACCCGAATGATGACGGCATGGCTACCTGTAGATGGGTATAGCCCGGTAATAAGGTGTCTTTATGCTTTTCGCTGAGCGCGATTAGCTGGTGAAAAAGTTTTTCAGTTTCTTCAACAACCAGTTGCAGTTCGTGTCTGAAAAATAGTTTTAGATCTACAAGTACCTGGTCATTACGGGATCGGCCGCTATGTATTTTTTTGCCGGCGTCGCCGATACGTTCGGTCAGGAGAAATTCAACCTGCGAGTGTACATCCTCAACTTCGGGCGAAATGGTGAAGTTACCGGCTTCAATATCCTTGTAAATACTTTTCAGCTCGCGTTGTACCAGCTGCAAGTCTTCGGCATTCATTAAGCCTATGCTCTCCAACATTTGCGTATGTGCTAATGAGCCGAGCACATCAAAGGCTGCCATTTGGGTATCCAATTCACGATCAAGGCCAACGGTGAAGTTTTCGACCAGATCGTTTACAGTAACGGATTTTTGCCAGATTTTAGACATTTTGATTTACGATTTAAGAGTTACGAATTACGATTTAGAGGTTCATAAATCAATTTTTGCGTAAAGTATTTATCGCAGCAACAATAATAGAAAGAAGTTCGTTGCCTTCCTTATAAATATCGGTGATTTTTTCGTTAGTTCAGGATTTAATTCAATGTTGAACTCGCACTCCTGTTTAATTGATCTGCATAATTCTTGTTAACTATATTGTAAGGAAGGCTAAGCACTAACCTGGCATTTGCCAGTGAATAGTTTTTGGTTCTTTGCTTAAGTTCCTCTTTTGTCATATTTAATCAATCAAAAATTAATAATCAACCAAATCGTAAATCTAAAATCGTAATTCGTAACTCAATTGATTTTTTCCAGCATCTTAATATACAACTCAATCCCTTCTTCAATTTCGTTTACATATACAAATTCGTTCGCGGTGTGTGAACGAGCCGATTCACCCGGGCCAACTTTTAGTGATGGAATATCTAATAATGATTGATCTGACGTGGTTGGCGAACCGTAGGTTGTGCGCCCAAGAGCTATACCTGCCTGAACTATGGGGTGGTTTTTGTCGATTTTTGACGGCTTTAGCCGGATAGACCGGGGAGTTACATCGCAGTTTACGTGCTCACGAATGATGGCTAATACTTCTTCGTTGCGGTAGGCGTCCGTCACGCGCACATCCACCGTAAAGGTACAGCTTGCCGGTACAACATTATGCTGTGAACCTGCATTGATAATGGTAACAGACATTTTAACCGGGCCAAAAACCTCTGATTCTTCAGGAAACTTAAAGGTGCGAAACCATTCGATGTCGGGCAAGGCGTTGTAGATAGCATTTTCCCCCTCTTCGCGGGCGGCATGGCCTGCGCGGCCATGGGCAACACAATCCAGCACCATTAAACCACGTTCGGCAATGGCTAATTGCATGCCGGTAGGTTCGCCAACAATGCCAAAATCGAGTTTGCCAAGTTCGGGTATGATCAGTTCGAGGCCGTTAACGCCGGATATTTCTTCTTCAGCGGTAGTAGCTAAACAAAAGTTATATTTCAGGTTTCCCCTTTCATAAAAATACAGGAAAACTGCAATAAGCGATACCAGGCAACCGCCTGCATCGTTGCTGCCCAAGCCATATAACTTACCATCTTCAATTTTAGCATCATAAGGATCGCGGGTATAGCCCGAATTTGGTTTTACCGTATCGTGATGTGAATTGAGCAGTATGGTAGGTTTTGATGCATCAAAATGTTTGTTCCAGGACCATATATTGTTCAGCTTGCGATGCGTTGCGATGCCATGTTGCCGCAAAACTTGTTCTATAAGATCGGCAGTACGATTTTCCTCTTTACTGAATGACGGGATAGATATAAGTTGCTGCAACAGTTGAACTGCCTGCTGTGATAGTGTTTTTATTTCGGTCATAATGTCGGCGGCAAAAATAATGTTTTTGGTAGAGAAAGTTGAAAGGTTGGAAAGTTTGAACGTTGTAATATTGAAATGTTTCGGCCGATAATGCTAACCTTATAACATTTAAACTTTACAACATTCAAACAACTTAATCAATTTTCGAATGTTTGCCCGTGTCATTCATCGTGATATACAGTATAAGCGATAAGGCGATACAAATAGTTACGTACCAGTAAAACCATTCCTGGTGATGGCTATTTTTAAAGTTGAGCGCTATATATTCGGCGGTTCCGCCAAACAGGGATACGGCTATCGCATACGGAAAACCAACTCCAAGCGCACGGACACCGGCAGGGAAAAGCTCTGCTTTTACAACTGCGTTTATAGAAGTATATCCGCTAACAATAACAAGGGCGCACATGATCAGCGAGAAGGCTAGCCACACGTCTTTGGTATTGCTTAAAGCCGTCATAATAGGCACAGTTGTTAAAGCGCCTAATACACCGAATGCTATTAACAGTGGTTTGCGGCCTATCTTGTCGGATAACAACCCGAACACGGGCTGTATCAGCATAAAAACAGCAAGTGTAAGCGTCGAAATAAGCGTAGCGCTGGTTTTGCTGAAACCTGAAGTATTAACGAGGAACTTTTGCATATAAGTGGTGAAGGTGTAAAAGGCAACGGTACCACCAATGGTGAGTCCCATTACCGTTAAAACTGCTTTCGGATGTTGAGCCAGGGCTTTTAGTGTTCCGCGTGCGGACACGGCTTTATTGTGTCTTTCTTCCAGCATTACGGATTCCTGCAGGCTGCGCCTTAAATACATAACGGTAATTGCCAGCACAGCGCCAATACCAAATGGAATTCGCCATCCCCACTGGTGCAGTTGCTGATCGGTTAAAAAACAACGCTGTAATAGAACCAGCACGCCTAGGGCTATCAGCTGACCCATAATCAACGTAACATACTGGAAACTGGAATAAAAACCACGGTGCCTTTTGGTAGCCATTTCGCTTAAATAAGTTGCGCTGGTGCCATACTCGCCGCCTACGCTAAGGCCCTGGATAACGCGTGCAACTACCAGTAATACAGGAGCTGCTACGCCGATTTGCCCGTAACCTGGAACCACCGCTATAATTAACGAACCGATACTCATCAGCAATACCGATAAGGTTAAGGCGGTTTTTCGGCCCTTTTTATCCGCGAAAGCGCCCATCAGCCATCCTCCAATCGGGCGCATTAAAAAGCCGATGGCAAAAATACCCGCGGTATTTAATAATTGTACAGTTTGATTTTCTTTCGGGAAGAATGCAGCCGAAAAATAAAGGGAAAATGCGGTGTAAACATACCAGTCGTACCACTCAACCAGGTTGCCTAAAGAACCGCCGATTATCGACCTGATCCTTCCTGCGGTTGTTGCCTGTGGTGTTGCTTTTGTTAGGACCGGCATTGAATTTATAAATGGTATAAACGAAGGTGTAAAATCTTTTTCAGCATTTTATTAAAATACATATTTAAACGTTGCCCCATGGAAATTTAATAAACCATCCTGATTATTTAATTAATTTAGCCGGGCCTATTCAGCAAAAAAAGGCTTACAATGGACGATAATTTTAAATTGCGTGCGGCACTGAAAACAGATGAAGAGCTCCATGACTACGTTGATAACCGTGAGAAATATTTACCCGAATCTGTTGAGGCTGCTGTTGCAGAACTGCAAAACAGGGGCGAAGAGTTTTCTGATGAGGAATTAAATGTAATTGCCGAAGACATGCAGGCGCGCAGGGCTCTCGCGGAGGTCGGCAGTAATAGCTTTAGTATATTTAATGGTGAAGCAAAAAACAACCAAATTGAAGATCCTGATGCACTTTCTTTTTTTTCGAAAGGGGCAATACTTTTATTTTCGCTTCTAAGCGTTTTTTTTGGCGCTATTTTATTGGCTATAAATATTTACAAAACGGCAAATAGAAACAAAATAGTATTAGTCCTATTGTATGGCTTTGGATTTAATATTTTTGTGAACATACTGGCTTTAAGTTCAGGATTAGGTGCAATTTTCGTTTTGGCAGGAAATTGCGCAGGTGCTTATTCGATGGAGATTTTATTTTGGAATAATTATATAGGAGCCCCAACACTATATCGGCCGCGGTCTATTTTGGTGCCTTCAATAATCGCTGTTATTATAATCGCCTTTAATGTATTTGTTTTTTTTTACGGCAAGCAGTTTCTGGATCCGCGGCTATTTAAGTAAGTTTAATAACGCTTAAAAATTAATTAATGATACTTGCCAATAACAATAGGTCCGCATCCATAAAAAGGATATTCGCTTTTGTCTTTATTTTACAAATAGCATTCGTATTGTCCTACGGTCAGCAAAAACCCATCCCTTACGGCAATAACCCATCAGCGGGAAAATATTACAACGTCCGGGGCTTTAAAATGTATTGCGAGGTGTATGGTGAAGGGCAGCCTTTGCTGATGATACATGGCAATGGCGGCAGCATGGCCGCGTTTTCAAAAAACGTTCCCTACTTTTCAAAAAAATATAAGGTTATTTTAGCTGATAGCCGGGCACAAGGGAAGTCTATCGACAGCAGGGATTCTCTCAGCTTTGAAATGATGGCCGATGATTTTGCTGTATTGCTGGATTCGCTGCACGTTGACAAAAGCTACGTTATAGGGTGGAGCGATGGCGGCATAAATGCTTTGCTGCTGGCTATGCGGCATCCTGAAAAGGTAATTAAACTCGCATCTTCAGGTGCTAATTTGTGGCCCGATTCAACGGCTGAGAACCCGCGAGACTGGAAAAATGAACAGCAGGATTATAACTCATCGAAAAATAAAATATGGCCCACCGCTAAAGAGAAAAATGACTGGAAAATATTCATGCTCGATTGGTTGCAACCCAACATTACACTTTCGGCATTAAAGAGCATCCGTTGCCCTTCACTTATTATATGTGGGGACCATGATATGATAAGGCCTGAGCATACTCTTTTGATCTATCAAAACATTCCCGGTGCAAATTTGTGGGTATTGCCCAAGTCAGGTCACGCAACCCTGATGGAACACGCTGATGAGTTTAATAGAAAAGTAGATGAGTTTTTTGCACCGTAACTGGTAGCAGAGGCAATAATCAGTCCTCAAGTGCTACGCTTTTTGCACTCGAATTATAATACTCGTCAATAGCCTGGCCGATTTCATTTAGTGGGATGCCGCTCGTTCCGAAACGGTGTTCTACAATTTCCCAGTTTCCCCAGTAGTTCTTTTTGATAATGTGGAAGGTAGAATGGTTAAACACGCCAAAGGTAAAATTGTCGTTATTATTACGAACAATTTTAAAAATTTCATCCTTAATAGTTATTTCAAAAGATTCCATTGTTTAGGGTTTTGTCAAAGCTACTGTCTAAAGTAACGCCATGCAATACCTTGCCGCCCGTGTTTTCACGGTAAATTTACC
>CAZZUU010000117.1:0-10294 GCA_964657275.1 uncultured Mucilaginibacter sp.
CCGTACGGCAAGTTGTTGCTCACTGGGTTCGGCTAGGCTTTCTATCCGGTATTTAACTTTAGCAGTTCTGAGCAGTGTTACGTCAAGCTTAACGGGCAAACCGTCGCGCGTTACGGTTACCGAAATTTTATCTCCAATACTTTTCCCGTTGAGCATCGTAGCGGTATCGGTTACAGGAATGTTACTGATAGAAGTCAGTTCATCATTTACATTAATGCCGTTAATCCAACCCGGACCATTGCGCAATACGGCGGTGACCACGTTTTTGCCGCTTTTGTTTACAATAGTTATCCCGAGCGTAGCGTCATTTGTTTGGGCAAGGTCGTCAACCAATTTATAACCGGCGTAATTGAGGTATCCATTATAATCTATCGGCGACACGCCATTAATGTATTTACTATAAAAGTCGTCGAGCTTAACGCCTGCAAATTTCTCCAGCGCAAGCTTAAATTCTTTATCCGTAAATCCGCGTTTTTTTTGTTTGTAATAAGCGTCGTACATATACCTCATCACATCGTCCAAAGATCGCTTCCCCTTTGAGTTATTAATAATTTCGAGGTCGAGCAGCATGGCTATAACGGCGCCTTTGTCATAATAAGAAATACCGCTGTTTATTGAATTTTCATTTGGCCGGTAAGCTTTTATCCAGGCATCAAAGCTCGATTGTGTAAGCGATTGTATTTTTGCCCCCGGCTGGTTTTCAATTACATTAATCACATCAGCCATCGAACTCAGGTATTTTTCGGGAGGATATAGAGTTGCGTGGCGCAAAATCAGGTTCTGATAATATGAAGTGAAGCCTTCGGCTATCCAGAGATCGGTGGTATAATTTTCATTTTCGTAATCAAACGGGCCCAATGCAAACGGACGCATTCTTTTCACATTCCATAAATGAAAATGCTCGTGAGCCGCAAGGCTCAAAAAGCTAAAATAGCCGGCCTCTATAGCATAATTATCGCGCGATGCGCCCAAAACCGTTGAACTTAAATGCTCAAGGCCGCCACCACCTTTTGCATAATTGTGTATAATGAAAACGTAATATTTATTGGGGTTTTCGCCGAAAACGGCGGTTTCCTGTTCTATGATTTTTGCAAAATCTTTCTTGAGGCGCTCCTTATCATAATTGCCGCCACCGCACATCGCTATCTCGTACTTTACACCGGCGGCATTAAAACCAAAAACATCCTGGTTACCCACTTCGATGGGAGAATCAAATAGAATATCATAATCAGGGGAATGTCGTGTAAACATATCGCCGTTTACCGGTTCAAGGCTTGTTGAAACCTTATCCCAGCCTTTATAGGGAACGATATGAATGGTTGAGGGATGATCTAACATTTTATCAGGATACATAAAGATGCCGGATGTTGACAGGAAGCCGTGTGCTGCATCAACAAAACTCGTACGCACCGATATTTCAAAACAATACACCTTGTATCTAATGATGACATTAGTTACTCCCGATGTTTTAATACGCCAGCAGTTTTTTCGGATCTTTAAGAATGGTAGCGCTTTGCCGTCTGAAGTGGCATGAAATGATTCCACATTTTTTGCAAATTCCCTTACAAGGTATGAGCCCGGCGTCCAAACAGGCATTTTCAGGTCCAAGTTTTTTTGCTGCATGTTACTTATAACCATTTCAACATCCGCGTAATGCGCGGCGGCTTCGGGGAAACTAACAGTGTATGATATATGGGGAGAGCTTTTTGCCCGGCTTGCGCTAGTAGTCATAGAAAATGATATTAAGTATAAAAAAATGGCTGACCCGTATATTTTCATCTTATGGGGTATCTTTTACGTCAAAAGTCTGTTGGTCGCGGTAATTTAAAGATAAAGCTATGAACACAAATAACAATTTTTTAATCGATTTGATGTTTGTTTTTTACAATTTGACCGCTAAAATTGCCCTTTATTCATAAATTCTATTGGATAATGTAACTATTTTAATAAATATTAATTTTATAAATAAGTATATTTTTTAAATTGGTTTAAAAAGCTATTTTTGAACTGATGGACGTATGCTTTAAAACCTGTTTGCTGATTGACGATAATTACATCGATAATTTCGTTACGCGTAAAATTCTGGAAGGCAGCAACTTTGCTGAAACTATAGTGGTTGTTCGTTCGGCTAACGACGCTATAAATTCTTTACGGGCCGGTTCGCTGAAACCGGACTGCATTTTTTTAGATGTACGCATGCCTTTAATGAGCGGATTTGAGTTTTTAGAGGAGTACGATAAAATTGATATGGATAAAGAAAGTACAAAAATCTTTATGCTATCGTCATCACTTGACCCATTGGATTTAAGAAAATCGACCGATAACAAGTATATAACACAGTTTATTCATAAACCACTAACGCAAAAAGCACTCGAAGAACTTTGTCCATGATTTTAGTGGCCGACAGCGGGTCGTCAAAAACAGATTGGCTGCTAACGTTGCCGGGGCAAAAAGTGCAGCAATTCAGGTCATCAGGCCTTAATCCCTACTTTTTAACGGAAAAGGAAATTGTAAAAATACTGCAGGAGCAGGTGCCCGATCTTATTGCTTACGCTCCCGATATTACAGAAATCTATTTTTTTGGGGCAGGCTGTTCCAGCCCCGACAGGCACGAAATAGTTTCCAACGCGCTTAGCGCTTTATTTATCAAATCATACGTTAGTATTGACAGCGACCTGTTAGGTTGTGCTTACGCCACCTGCGGGCACGAAAAGGGCCTTTGTTGCGTGTTGGGAACAGGCTCTAATATCTCCTTTTTTGATGGTGAAGACATCCACTCCGGGCAGCACGGGCTGGGGTTTGTGCTGGGCGACGAAGGTGCCGGTACCTGGTTTGGCAAAGCCCTCATCACCGATTTTTTTTATGGCAAGATGCCTGCCGAAATAAGTACAAAGTTCGAAAATGAATTCAACCTGGATAAGCAAACTGTTGTAAAAAGTGTTTACCAGTTGCCAAACGCAAACTCTTACCTTGCTTCGTTTAGCAAATTCTTAACCGATATACGCCCCACTACATACGGGCAAAATCTTTTGCAAAAAGGCTTGCTCGAATTTATCGACACTAATATTAAATGGTATCCCCAATATCATGATTATAAGTGCCACTTTGTAGGTTCAATTGCCTATGTGTTTGCGGATGAACTAAAAGCTGTTTGTAAAGAAAACGGGGTGCATGTCGGCAAAATCATTCAGCAGCCTATACATGATCTATTAGCATTTATTTTGAAGCGGGATGGATAATGATGATGGTGATTGCGCTTCTTTAGTTTTGTAATATCGTCTCTTTCCCCTTTAAGTTAACCCATAAATTGAGATTTCACGAGTCATTACTAAGGAACGCACTTCCGGTGTTCATTTTTGTTACCGACCAAACGTCCCGATGGAACAAGGACTACAAAGACAGCGTCCTGTAAGGACGCCTGGTTGGTAGAAATCCATTAAACATCCATTAGACGTTCCGTAGGAACGTTTGGTGACATAGCGCTCATGCAAGCCACGTTTAGATGCTTTAACTTTGTGGGTTAACTTAAACCATCTGCCGAACGTTGCCCCCCAATAAACCTTTTAACTACCACAAACAAAATACCCAGGATAGCCAGCAAACTTCCCAGCCTGGCCAGGTAATCGCCATTGCGAACATAAAATGTAAGGTCGGAGTTTAAGTTAATATCCTGTTTTATTACGTCCTTAACCCACCACCTGGTTTGTTTCACAATATCACCACGCTGATTAATAAAGGCTGATATGCCGGTATTAGCCGAACGGCAAACCCATCTGCGGGTTTCAATGGCCCTCATCTTAGCATAATCAAGGTGTTGGTCTTTGCCCGGTGTATTTTCCCACCAGCCGTCATTGGTAATTATCGCAATAAATTGTGCCCCCTTTTTTACGGATTGCGCTACGTATTCGCCCCAGATGGATTCATAACATATCACCGGGTCGACGCCGATACCGCTTTGCGAATAAAAAACGCCCGCTTCCGGTTGACTGCCGTAGCTGCTGGTAGCGCCGCCCAGGTGATCAAATACAGGCACTAAAAATTTCAAGGCATCCCCAAAAGGTAACGACTCCGCTCCGGGTACTAATTTTGATTTATGGTAAAATTGTATCTCGGGCGAGTTTTCAATAAGTAAAGCGGCGTTAAAATTATCATAAAACTGCCTTCCGCTTTTATCGTAAGGGCTTGCAGTTTTTGTTTTTTTAGATGTGTACATTTTATAGGTTTCCGCGCCGGTTATGAGGTTGCCATTTTTATACTTGCTTAAAAAATGTTCTGCATCGGCAAAATACTTGGTGTGGTTAATATTATCTTCGTTAACCTCTACAGGTATCGCGGTTTCTGGCCATAAAAAAAACTCCGTATTTGGCTGCCCAAGGGAATCGGAAAGGTGTACCATTAAATTGGTTTGAACGTCAGCCGGAATAGTCTCTTTTTTATACGGATCAATATTAGGCTGCACCGCAACTATATTTGACGGGTTGGACTGTTCATGGTAACTGTAATACCTGTAATAAGAAAAAGAAAACGGCAGTACTAAAATAATAACCACGGCCGAAATCAGTTTTCTGCGCAGTTGCGTATTCTGCGTTTCCCTCAAACCAATGTATATCAAAAAAATAAGGATGTTGATGGTCCATATCCATATGGTACCGCCGTAAACGCCCGTAAATTCATACCACTGTATCCATCGGTGTGTTACGGCAAGGCCATTTCCTAATGTCATCCAGGGGAAGTTAAGGTCCCAGTTTTGATGCAGGTATTCATAAGCTACCCAAAAACAAACTAAAGCGGCCAGGCCCCACGCGCGATTGGTTATTAACCTGAACCTATAATATAACCAGCAGGCCGTCGACATTAAGAGCGGCCCTAATGAGAAAGGTATCAAACAAATAGGGATAGCTACCAGGTTACCATCCGTTTTTAACGAATTGTATACCCAATAAATACAAAGCGTATTCCAGATAAAAAACCCGAGGAAAGTAACACCGAAAATCTTCTTTCCTTTTTTAGTATAATCAGAGCGAATAATGTTTTCTATCGCGATAAGCATCGGCACAAAACCTGCAAACAGCAAAAAAGTGGTATAGGTAGCAGGTGGCCACGCAATCCAAAGAAGTAAGCCGGAAAGAACTGACAGTAGAATATTTTTTTTCATAAGATGGTTTTCATTACACCATTTGTCATTGCATCAGCCTATCGGCGGCGGCAATCTCCTCAACTTACAATTGGAGATGCAAAGCTAACAGATTGCTTCGCTTGTTCCCAGCTTGCAAACACAATTTTTGATCATAAACTAGCTTTTCCCCGCTACGCAAATCACAAACTCTCCTTTTACCGGGTGCGTTTCAAAATAAGTTTTAACCTCTGTAACTGTACCTCTTACGGTTTCTTCAAACATTTTTGTAAGTTCCCTTGATACAGATATTTGCCTGTCTGGTCCAAAAAAAACGACCATTTCATCCAGTGTTTTTAACAAACGGTGCGGCGACTCATAAAGTATAATAGTACGCTCTTCGGCAGCCAAAGTTTTATAACGTGTTTGCCTTCCCTTTTTTAGCGGTAAAAAGCCCTCGAAACAAAACCTGTCGGTCGGAAAGCCGGAATTAACCAGCGCCGGCACAAAAGCGGTTGCACCCGGCAGGCATTCCACTGCAATTTCGTTTTTCAGCGCTTCCCTAACCAGGTAAAACCCAGGATCGGATATCGCTGGTGTGCCCGCGTCGGAAATTAGTGCGATATTCTTGCCTTCCTTTAAAAACCGAACGATCTCGTTGGCAGACTGATGCTCATTATGCTGATGATGCGAAAATACCTTTTGATGAATATCAAAATGTTTCAGTAGTGGGGCAGAGGTGCGGGTGTCTTCAGCCAAAATCAAATCGGCTTCCTTCAACACACGAATAGCCCTGAACGTCATATCTTCCAGGTTGCCTATGGGAGTGGGTACTAAGTAGAGTTTACCTGTCATGTTTTAGTTGGCAGTTTTCAGTTGACAGTGGGCAATAAGTATCTTGCAAGTAATCAAAAACAAAAAAACTGCAAACTGCCACTGCAAACTGCCAACTGATTCTATCTTTGCCTAAAAATAAAATAATGCTGCAAGTTAATTATATCCGCGATAACAGGGAACAAGTTTTAGAGCGTTTGGCTGTGAAAAATTTTAAACAGCCTGCACTGGTTGACGAAATTATTCAACTGGATGATCGGCGCCGTCAGACCCAAACCACGTTGGATAATAGCTCGGCCGAGGCAAATGCAGCTGCCAGGCAAATAGGGGAGTTAATGCGTGCCGGTAAAAAGGATGATGCAGAGGTATTGAAATCAAAAACCGGAACTTGGAAGGAAGATATAAAAACGCTGGGCGATCAACTTTCAAAAATAGAAGAGGAGCTTTACCAAAAATTAGTTTTGCTGCCCAATTTGCCGCATAGCTCCGTGCCAAAAGGGCTTACCCCTGAAGATAATGAAGTTGTACTGGAAAATGGCCGGATTCCGGAATTGCCGGTCAATACCTTGCCGCATTGGGAACTTGCCGCTAAGTATGGCTTGATTGATTTTGAGCTGGGCGTAAAGATAACCGGTGCTGGTTTCCCGGTTTATAAAGGCAAAGGGGCCAAGCTGCAACGTGCCCTTATTAATTATTTTATTGACCAAGCCGAAAAGGCGGGTTACAGCGAGGTAGTTGTGCCTTTACTGGTTAATGAAGCATCGGGTTTTGGTACATCACAGTTGCCGGATAAGGAAGGCCAGATGTACTTTGTTGGCATTGATAATTTATACCTTATACCAACTGCCGAAGTACCTATTACCAATATGTACCGCGATGTAATTTTAAAGGCCGATGAACTGCCTGTAAAAAATTGTGGCTATACACCCTGTTTTCGCCGTGAGGCGGGCTCTTATGGCGCCCATGTACGCGGTTTAAACCGTTTGCACCAGTTTGATAAGGTGGAGATAGTACAAGTTGCCCATCCCGATAGTTCTTACGAAATATTGGAGCAGATGAGTTTACATGTACAGGGGCTGTTACAAAACCTGGGATTGCCTTACCGCGTATTGCGTTTATGCGGAGGCGACATGGGTTTCGGCTCTGCATTGACCTATGATATGGAAACCTGGAGTGCTGCGCAACAACGCTGGCTTGAAGTATCGTCAGTTTCTAACTTCGAAAGCTTTCAAAGTAACCGGTTAAAGCTGCGTTTCAGAAATGCAGACGGAAAAACGCAATTAGCACACACCTTAAATGGAAGCGCGCTTGCTTTACCGCGTATTGTAGCTACGCTTTTAGAAAATAATCAAACAGAACAGGGGATTAAGATACCTGAAGCATTGGTGCCGTACACCAAATTTGAATGGATCAATTAACAGAAGGCGTTTATCATCAAATCGGTAACTGCGGGATCAAGTATTGATTTAATATGGCTGATGGTTGTTTTTGTGGGATTATGAAATTCGTGGTTATAGATTACATGATTAACTCCCAGCGCCTTTAAAAAGCTATCTATCTTCCGTTCCGGACTGCTTTTAAAACAACATATTTTTATCTTGTTGTAATATGGATTTGTGCGGATGCGCCTTAAGATTTTTTCCATATCGTTGCTCAGGTAGTCATAATCAAACACGATAATATGGGGCGCCATCTCGTAAATACAGGGAAAAACACGATCAGCCGAGGTGATGTGTTTGATGTGTGTATTGTTAGTTAATAACTGTACCGAAAATATGTTGGGGGCGACCAATAATACCTTTTCGTACTTACTAAATATCATTGTTGGTTTTTTGGATTATAAAGGAATAGCTTATATCTATAATATGGTAAACAGCATATAAACAACGTTAATTTTTAATAATCTCTGTCAAAAATCCGGCTCGAACTCCTTTTTACGAAATCACCGCTAAAAGGTTTCAAAGTAATTTTATATTTTTTCAGATTTATTGAGGATAACAGAAACTAACAGTGGTAGTTAGCCGAAAAGTTACGCTATTGGTTTAGCGTACGAAGCAATATTATCAATTAGAGATACCCGGCACCCATCGCATAATTGCGGCATCAATGGAATTAAAGCTATTGATCAAGGTTTTATTTTTTTGGGTTTTTGCAAAATCGGCCTCGTAAAGAAATTGGTCAACGCCCAGGGCTTTTAATAGACTGTCGGTTTTTTCGTTAGGGACATTTTTATAACAGCATATTTTCAGTTTATCGTAAAACCGGTTAATTTTTATCCTGCGAAGAATTTTTTCTATATCATTTCCAATAAAATCGTAATCTAAAATGATGAGGTTGGGGTTAAGCTCAAAAAGCGCCGGGAAAATGTTGCTAATTTCGTTTACGTGTTTAACGCTCTCATAGTCAACCAACAACTGATCCGGAAAAAGATCAGGTGCAACCAGGAGGACTTTCTTAAAGCGTGTACGGATCATGCTCACTAATTTGGGGCATCTAAATATAAAATGTATATTTCATATTGTCAAGTGCTTATTAATCAGCCTGAAAGAAAATGAAAAAGCATTATCTTATTGATAATTACGATACAATTCAATTGAAAACATTCGAATTGCGATATAAAATTAATTCTGAATTAAATTAAATAACTCCATGGTTATATTATAAGGTTTCAGCTTTAAAATGTTTTTGTTGCAAAATATCCTTCAGAAAAAATACAGATTGTAAAGTCCATCGAAATTCTGCGTAAAACAGCATACATTTTATAACTATCGCAATAGCAGCCCCTGAATTTTATTAAATTTAAAACCGGCTTGCGCGGCGGTTTAACAAGCTATCACTTTACAATTTCGAATACCGCGTTGATTTGAAAACTCAATTTTATCTTTTTAAAATCAATATCCGAATCTGGGGCAGCCATGGAGGATGCCATTACCTTATTGGCATATAACATCCGCGGGCCGGGGTAATTGCTGTTGTCGATTTCGTTGATGCTGATCACGCTGCCCAGCTTTTCGTCTATACTATTTAATAAATAGGTGGCTTTATCTTTTGCGGCCAGCAACGCCTGTATTTTAAGGTCGCGTTTTAAGGAGGCAGCCTTCGAATAATCATAACTTTCGATGTTGGTGGCTTCTATCCCCTTCGGATCAACCTGGCTTAGCACGGCGTTAAATTTATTAAGATCATGAAATTTGATGAGGTATTGTTTACTGGCCAAAAAGTTGGGGTTCTTTTTCTTTTGATAAGTATTGTTATAGGCAGATACATCGTTCACCGTAAAATCCTCTTTAGGTATCCCTGCATCTTTCACGGCCTTTTCCAATTGCGCCTCCAATTTATCGATGGTAACCTTGTTACGGCCATCCACATATTCCATCAGCGAAATAGAAACGTTAATAATATCGGGGGTAACCTCTTGTTCGGCAATGCCGTTAACTTCTATTTTGCGCCTTAAATCAACGCTTTGTGCAAAGCTGCCGCATGCCAATAGAATAAATGCTGTTAGTATGATTAATTTTTTCATAAGCTTAATTACTGATATTTTGCTCCGATGGAGCAAAGTCCGCCTGTAAATATTTACTGTAAATTCTGAATTATCAAAAAATAGCTCGTTAGGCTCAAACGTTTATTCTAACTCAGATGATATAACGAAGGTATCTTTTAATTTGTATTTGAGAAAGTCGGGAAAGTTATAAAAGACCGAAAGTCGGTAAAGACCGGAAAGCCGATCACCGATCACTCACCGCCGACCACTCACCGCTCACCTTTTTCCTTTTCTTTTGTTAAATTTGAAAAAACACCTCTTTATGAAAACCAGCGCCAGATTGCTTTTGTTTTTGACAGCTCTTTGTCTTATCGAAGCATGTTCACATAAGGATCCCGGCAATGTAATAACCGGCGACGAAATAAAAAGCCATATCGCGGTTTTGGCGAATGATTCTTTACAGGGGCGCAAGCCGTTTACCATTGGCGAAACCCGCGCAACAGCCTATATTAAATCGCAATTCATAAAAATGGGGCTGGAGCCGGGTAACAAAGGCAGTTATTTCCAGGATGTACCCATGGTTGAAATTACCGGTACACCATCACTAACCATGGAAATAACGGGCCGTGGTTCAACAATAAGCTTAAAATACATCGCCGATTTTATTGCCTCAACCCGCCGCGAGCAGGATACTGTTCAGCTTAAAAACTCGCCGGTTGTATTTGCCGGTTATGGCATAGTAGCTCCTGAATATCATTGGAATGATTACGCCGGTGTTGATGTTAAAGGCAAAACCGTAATTGTGCTGGTTGGTGATCCTGGGTTTAAGTCGGGCGAGCATTTGTTTAAGGGCGATACGATGA
>CAZZUU010000118.1:0-10251 GCA_964657275.1 uncultured Mucilaginibacter sp.
CGAATTGGCATTTTGGGAGAACGCGCAACTGGTATTTAAATTTTGGCCCTTATGCCGGTTTTTTGGTAAATGCTGATGCCGGGGGTACAGATGTAAAAGCGGCTTTCAACTCTACCGACTTTGGTTTTGATTTAGGCATCGGCGTAAAAATACCGGTTTCTAATAATGCAAAATTCTTTATTGAATATGACGCCCAGGCTGGCGTTTCTAATATATTCAATACAAGTAGCGATGGTTCATCGGTTCAAAACAATCGATCGAGCATAAATATTGGATTTACTTTTTCGATGAGATAACCGATTCGGCAACGTTTCTATTGGTAAAACATCTAAAAGGCAAAGCCCCTGTTGTTTTCAAATCAACAGGGGCTTTTGCGCAATT
The DNA here is from genome assembly GCA_964657275.1 of uncultured Mucilaginibacter sp. Taxonomy (GTDB): domain Bacteria; phylum Bacteroidota; class Bacteroidia; order Sphingobacteriales; family Sphingobacteriaceae; genus Mucilaginibacter. The sequence continues at coordinate 382 of CAZZUU010000118.1, forward strand.
TTTATTAGCTTATTGTTTGGTATATTGAACAGAAAATGTACCCTGGGTTACTGTTCCGGTTACATTCAATGAATTTTTACCCACAAAATTAAAGGACCCAGTTGCCGTGGTACCGTTAAACGAAGTCAAATTAAGCGTTCCGGTGGTACCAAAGTAAATATCAGAAGTGATGCCATCGGGCGAATACCCCGTCACCACCCCATCAGTAGCAACATTAAAGCTACCTGTCTTCAACGTATCGAATTGCAATACAATTTGCTCAGTTGGGCCTAATTGGCCTACGATTTGCAATGAATTCTGGCTGGTGTAATTTATCGCCGCTACGTTTGAAGTTGCCTTTGAAGTTCCGTTAAATTGAAAGGCAATTGACGAAGTTGCCGCAGGCTGTGGTGTGCTTTTTTTACTGCACGCACTAAGTGCCAATACCCCGGGTATCAGCACAAATAACATTAATTTAATATATTTCATATATGTTTTTTTGTCAAGTTGGAATTGCAAGGTATTTAAATAAACAATCATTCAGTAATGTTATTTTCACATTTAACAATGTTAAATAAATTCTCCAGGCGTTGAACCAGCTTTGGTTTAACGAAATTATGGATTTGTAAATTGTTTATCCATGCATTTTTGTTTCACTGCATTCCTGTCTTATTGAGGATTTACCTATTCGCTGATTTTTTTTTAATATCATCGCCTTGCCGATATCGAGGAACAACCCATGAAAAGGATCTTAAAATTTCCACCATCCACATCAACTGAATATACATTTTGAATGGTTGAATTAAGTTTCGAAGCGGTAAACAAAACCTTGTTCCCCTTAACAAAAACCTCGTCAGCAGAATAACCTTTTGGCGAAAGTCTTAAAGTTGACTTATTGATGATATCGTATATAAAAACAGCCGACGGTGGCCCGTCGCTTTCGCCGGGCTCATCAACATCCTCGCTGAAAACTATTTTTTTATTATCATCTGTAAATATAAACCGGTCAGAACTGGATGCGCCCATCGCGGTTGACAGCGCCGCAACTTTGTAGGTACTCATAATATCGCCCGAAAGGGTAACAACAAACACATTATCCAAATTTTGAACGACAACATTTTTGCCATTTACTAACCACGAGGGCACGTAACAGTTTTCTAACCGCCGGGACAAAATCCTTGAATTTGTATTAGCAGAATCAACGAGCGCAATATACCATTGCGCGTTTTTGCTGTCGAAAGAATTATAAGCTATTAAACTCCCATCGGGCGACCACACCGGTCCGTAACTATTGTTATTTTGTGTGTTGAGTATAATTTTATGATGGCTATTAAGATCAACAACCGCGATAAACCTGTCGCCTTTTTCATTGAAAGTTGTAAACGCCAGTTTTTTGCCATCAGGAGAAATGTAGGGATCCTGCCCTTTTTTTGCGATGAGATATTCCTTTTTATCGGCAACAGAATATACCCAAATACCCTCTTTATTTAGGTAGGCATAATCGTATGATCGGCTTTGTCCGTAAAGACTAAGGGAAATTATCACTAAAAACAAAAGAAAAATATTTCTCATGTGGCCATAAACTGATTATAAAGATAAACATACTTCCGGACTAACACCATTCTATAACCCGCATTAAAAAATCCGAAATCGAACTTCCGCATTCCGAAATCAAAACCTATCTTTGCCCATGCAAGAAAAAATCCTCATTCTTGACTTTGGCTCGCAGTTTACCCAATTGATAGCGCGCCGTGTCAGGGAGCTCAATATCTACTGCGAGATCCACCCATTCAATCATTTTCCCGAAGTTGACAGTAGCGTAAAAGGTATTATCCTTTCGGGTAGTCCATACTCGGTAAGGCAGGATGATGCCCCAAATTTTGATTTTGAAAAATTCCATGGCACACTGCCAATTTTGGGCGTTTGCTATGGCGCACAGCATATTGCACATTTTAATGGCGGCGAGGTGTTACCTTCGAGCACGCGCGAATATGGCCGTGCCAATTTGCAATACATTGACGATAAGAGTCCGCTTTTTAAACTGATACTGCCAGGCTCGCAAGTTTGGATGTCGCACGCGGATACTATTGCCAGTATAGGCAGCAATTTTCACATTATTGCCAGCACCGATACAGTGAAAGTAGCCGCATACCAGGTTACCGGCACAAAGACCTACGGCATTCAATTTCACCCTGAGGTTACCCATAGTGTTGACGGCAAGCAATTATTACATAACTTTTTGGTTGATATTTGCGGCTGTTCACAGGATTGGACGCCCGATTCATTTATTGAAACCACCATTGCTGCGCTAAAGGAAAAGGTCGGTGATGATAAAGTAGTGTTGGGTCTTTCCGGTGGTGTAGATTCATCTGTTGCGGCTGTGTTACTGCATCACGCTATCGGTGCAAACCTGCATTGCATATTTGTTGATAACGGCTTGCTGCGTAAGGATGAATACCAATCGGTACTGGATTCTTACCAGCACATGGGCCTAAACATCAAAGGCATCGACGCTAAACAACGTTTTTATGACGCACTTGCCGGTTTAACCGATCCGGAAAAGAAGCGTAAAGCAATAGGCCGTGTATTCATCGAGGTTTTTGATGACGCAGCGCACGAGGTTCAAAATGTGAAATGGCTTGGCCAGGGAACTATTTACCCGGATGTTATCGAATCAGTTTCGGTAAAAGGGCCTTCGGCTACCATTAAATCTCACCATAATGTTGGCGGGCTGCCCGATTTCATGAAACTAAAGGTTGTTGAGCCGTTAAATACGTTGTTTAAAGACGAGGTAAGGCGCGTTGGCAAAGCTTTAGGCATAGATCCAAATATATTAGGCCGTCACCCATTTCCCGGCCCGGGACTGGCTATCAGGATATTGGGTGAGGTTACTCCTCAAAAAGTGCAGATATTGCAGGAAGCAGATGCGATTTATATCAACAATTTGCGGTCGGCAGGTGTTTATGATAAAGTTTGGCAGGCAGGCTCTATATTTCTGCCGGTACAATCGGTGGGGGTTATGGGCGATGAACGTACTTACGAGAACGTAATCTGCCTGCGTGCAGTGGAATCATTAGACGGAATGACAGCCGATTGGTGCCATTTACCTTATGACCTGCTCGCAAAAATATCCAACGAAATCATTAACAATGTAAAGGGAATTAACCGGGTAGTATATGACATCAGTTCCAAACCGCCTGCTACCATTGAGTGGGAATAGATGGTTTTTATTTTTATTTATAGGGCTGATACTAGCTGCATGTTCCCCAAAATTGCAGCCGGTAGTTATCCAGCCTGTAAAAAAGGAACCTGAGAAACCTGTTTTAAAAGTTCCGGAAAAAAAAGCAGAAATACTGCCTCCGCCGAAAGTATCAACTATTTCGTTGCTGCTTCCCTTTGGGCTTGAACATCTTGCAGCAAACTCGCCGTATACCTACGTAAGTTTAAAAAAAGCGAACCTTTCGGTTGACTATTACCAGGGCTTTAAGCTTGCGCTTGATTCATTAAGCTCGCAAGGTTATAACTTTCGTTTAAGGGTGTTCGACACCAAAGATGAGGCGGCAGTAACACACAACATGGCACTAAAACCGCAGATAAGGAGCAGCGAGCTGGTAGTTGGACCTGTATTTCCCGAAAGTATAAAGGCATTTAGCGAGGCATTTGCGGGAACGGGTAAACCTATCGTATCACCACTTTCGGCAATTTCTGCCGCCTCTTTCAAAAATTCCAATTTGATTACCATCGTACCCCCGCTTGAATACCATGCCTGGGCGGCGGCGCAATATATAAACGACCGTATCAAACCTGTAAAAATATTTATCCTTCGGTCGGGTTTTAGCGACGAAAACGATTACTTATTGCCATTAAAAAAAGCGATCGACAGCTTGAGCAATAAAAAAATTAAGATAATTTCATTAACAGTAATTCATGGTGCGCTGGGTTCACTGATACCGCAGCTTTCTTCCAGTCAAACCAACATATTCGTTATTGGGGCTTCAAATCAGCATTTCTTGACGGTAACCCTTCGCTCACTCGACAGCTTAAATAACACATACCCGGTTACACTATTTGGCCATCCTGACTGGAAAAAGTTTCCGTTTCTTAACATTAATATTCTGCAGCATCTGAATACGCATATCACAAGCGCCGACCAGGTGAATTATAAAGCTGCTGCTACTATCAATTTTATAAACGCTTACAGAAAAGCATATCATACCCAACCTTCCGATTATTCGATAAAAGGATTTGACGAGGGTTTGTACTTCGGGCAATTGCTTGCCAGTGATAAAATAAAAGACCTGGGCGATAACGATTTTAGCGGTCTTCATAATGATTTTCATTTCATAAAAAAGCCCGGCCTTGGCTGGATCAATACACATGTCGGCTTATTAAAATATGCTAACTTTGAGTTAAAAAAGGTAGAATGAAAGCTATAAACCAGCTTAAAACGTTTCAGCGTATTTTGGATGAATATCCGGCCGAAACGCCCTTGAGCAAGTTTTTGCCCGGATTTTACAGGCAAAATAAACAAATGGGATCAACCGACCGGCGCATTGCCAACCGGTTGATCTATAATTACTTTCGCCTGGGCAGGGCATTGTCACACCTCCCTGCCGACGAACGCCTTTTTGTCGCCGAGTTTTTATGCAACACCCAAATCAACTCTTTCTTACAACATTTTAAACCGGATTGGGCTGCTTGTGTAGGTTTTAGCATAGATGAAAAGTTTGAACTGATCAAGACCACCTACCCTGAATTTAACCCGGATGATATTTTCCCCTGGACAGGCCAGCTTTCACAGGGCATTGACAAACAAGCATTTCTGCGGTCATTTTTTGTACAGCCAGATCTTTTTATAAGGGTTTATAAAGGTAATGAACCACAGGTAAAAATTATACTGGCCGCCGCTGAGATCGTTTTTAAAGACGAGGGCAATGGTTGTTTTTCGCTACCCAATGGCACACGGTTAGAGGCATTGTTTCCCAATCAACACTATTTCGAGGTACAGGATTTGTCGTCCCAGCAAACTGCACATTATTTTAAGCCGCAAAAATGGGATAACTGGTGGGATGCCTGTGCCGCTTCGGGTGGGAAGTCGCTGCTGCTGCATGCTCTTGAACCGACGATAAAACTGGTAGTATCGGATATCCGCGAATCCGTATTGACCAATCTTGACGAACGGTTTCAGCATGCAGGCCTTTTAAAATATCAAAAGAAACTGCTTGACCTTACCCAAAACCCTGACTTGATTTTACACGATTACGCTTTCGATGGCATTATCCTCGACGCCCCTTGCAGCGGATCGGGCACATGGGGCCGCACACCGGAAATGATCAGCCAGTTCGATTCATATAAGATTGATTTTTTTCAAAAACTTCAACAAAGCATCCTGCGCAACGTGGTGAAATACCTTAAACCCGGCAAACCGCTTATTTATATCACCTGCTCCGCCTTTAAAGCCGAAAACGAAGACGTTGTAAATTTTATCATAAAAGAGCTGGGATTAAGGCTCGAAAAACAAACGGTATTAACGGGTTATGAGAATAAAGCTGATACGATGTTTGTGGCGAGGTTGTTAGCCCCCTAATCTCCGCCTTTCAGCGTAGGAACCTTGAATTGCAACTTAAACAAGGCATCGCATTCATTTTTAACGAAATAAATAATTATTCCCCTTCGGGGTGTCGGGGGGCTTTACCATTTAAATTGGTTAATTTTACTGTTCAATTATTCCTGCTATGGAGAGTGTTGCTGCTTATCAATCCAGGTACAAGATCCGTTTTGTAACCGCCGCCTCGTTGTTCGACGGGCATGATGCCACCATAAACATTATGCGCCGCATTTTACAGTCGTCAGGTGCCGAAGTCATCCATCTTGGTCATAACCGCTCTGTCGACGAGGTTGTAAATTGTGCTATACAGGAAGATGTACAAGGTATCGCCCTCACTTCCTACCAGGGTGGTCATGTGGAATATTTTAAATACATGTACGATCTGTTAAAGGAACGCGGCGCAGGGCATATAAAAATATTTGGCGGCGGAGGCGGCGTATTTTTGCCGCAGGAAATAGCAGAACTGCAGGCTTATGGCATCACCCGGATCTACTCTCCGGATGATGGCCGAACTATGGGTTTGCAGGGCATGATCAACGATATGCTGCAGCAATGCGACTTCCAGAATAAAATAAAGCTGAACGGCGAATTAAAACACCTGCCGGAAAAAGATATAAAATCCATTGCGACCGCTATCAGTATTGTTGAGAATTACCCGAAGGAAGCAGATCAATTTTTAAGCGAGGTTCATAAAATAATAAATAACAGTCATACTCCCGTTTTGGGAATTACAGGTACAGGTGGTTCGGGCAAGTCATCATTGGTGGACGAAATAGTTCGCCGGTTTTTAATGGGAACAGATAAAACACTGGCCATTATATCCGTCGATCCGTCCAAGCGTAAAACCGGGGGCGCCCTACTTGGCGACAGGATCCGGATGAATGCGATCAATAGTCCAAGAGTTTATATGCGTTCGCTGGCAACCCGCCAGGCAAATTTGGCGCTTTCAAAGCACGTACAGGAATCCATTGATATTTGTAAAGCTGCTGGTTACGATCTCATCATCGTTGAAACATCCGGCATCGGGCAGTCGGATACAATGATCACCGACTATTGCGACCTGTCGTTATATGTGATGACCCCTGAATTTGGCGCAGCAACCCAACTCGAAAAAATCGACATGCTGGATTTTGCCGACATGGTGGCCCTTAACAAATTTGATAAGCGCGGCGCGTTGGATGCCATCCGCGACGTGCGCAAACAATATAAGCGTAACCACAAGCTGTTTGATGCGAAGGACGATGCCATCCCGGTTTACGGTACCATGGCTTCACAGTTTAATGACCCCGGCATGAATACTTTGTTTGCCGCGCTTATGAAAATGATCAAGGTAAAAACCGGGGTTGATTTTGTAGAAGCACATGGGTCGGAGACGCAAAGTATTTCGTCTCTACATGGTGGGGAATCAGAAAAGGGTTACATCATCCCGCCCGACAGAACCCGCTATTTAGCCGAAATTGTTGAAAGCAGCCAGGCTTACAAGCAATGGGTAAATGAGCAGTGCAAAGTTGCGCAGCAATTATACGGGTTAAGCCTCACCCTGGCCCTCTCCAAAGGAGAGGGGATTAAGGATGCTATTCAAGACATCCAAAAACACCTCGAAGAACAGTTACATCCCGACTGCAAACGCCTTTTAAAACAATGGCCGGAAACCATCAAACAATACACTGCCGAAAATTTCATTTATAAGGTAAGGGACAAGGAAATAAAGTTGCCGCTTTATTATACTTCGCTATCGCAACTGCAAATTCCCAAAATAGCCTTACCTAAATACGAAGCATGGGGCGACATTTTACGCTGGCTGCTAACTGAGAATTTGCCCGGCGAGTTCCCCTACACGGCCGGTGTGTTCCCGCTAAAGCGGGAAGGGGAAGACCCAACCCGCATGTTCGCCGGTGAAGGCGGCCCTGAACGCACCAATAAACGCTTTCATTATGTATCGCTGGGGCAACCGGCACACCGCCTGTCAACAGCTTTTGATTCGGTTACCCTTTACGGGGAAGACCCGCACACACGCCCGGATATTTACGGAAAAATAGGTAACTCCGACGTAAGCATCGCCACTTTGGATGACGCCAAAAAGCTGTATTCGGGTTTTGATCTTTGCGATGCCTCCACTTCAGTATCCATGACGATAAACGGCCCGGCCCCGATGTTGCTTGGCTTTTTTATGAATGCGGCTATCGATCAGCAATGCGAGAAATACATAACTGAACATAAGCTTGAACATTTGGTGGAAGCGAAGTTTAAGGAATTGTATGATGATAAGGGGCTGGAAAGGCCAAAATATCAGGGCCTCACCCCTCCCGGAAACAACGGCCTCGGCCTCATGTTGCTTGGCCTAACCGGCGACCAGGTACTACCTGCCGATATATATCAAAAAATAAAAGCTCATGCCATCGCTTCTGTTCGCGGTACGGTACAGGCTGACATACTAAAGGAGGATCAGGCGCAAAATACCTGCATCTTTTCAACCGAATTTGCCTTGCGGATGATGGGCGATATACAGCAGTATTTTATTAACGAAAAAGTCCGCAACTTTTATTCGGTTTCTATATCAGGTTACCATATTGCTGAGGCCGGCGCCAATCCAATCACACAACTGGCCTTTACTTTATCGAACGGGTTTACTTACGTAGAATATTATTTGAGCCGCGGAATGTCAATTGATGATTTTGCGCCAAACCTATCCTTCTTTTTCTCTAATGGTATCGACCCGGAATACTCGGTGATTGGCCGCGTTGCGCGGCGGATCTGGGCAAAGGCGGTAAAAAACAAATACAAGGGTAATGACCGTTCGCAGAAACTAAAATACCATATCCAAACCAGCGGCCGTTCCCTGCATGCGCAGGAAATTGATTTTAATGATATCCGTACGACGCTGCAAGCTTTGTATGCTATTTACGATAACTGCAATTCGCTGCATACCAATGCTTATGACGAAGCGATAACTACACCGACAGAAGAATCTGTTCGCCGGGCGATGGCCATACAACTGATCATCAACCGAGAGCTTGGCCTTGCTAAAAACGAAAATCCGCTACAGGGTTCATTTATAATTGAAGAGTTGACTGATTTAGTTGAGGAAGCCGTACTTACAGAATTTAAAGCAATTAACGAGCGGGGTGGCGTATTAGGTGCTATGGAAACCATGTACCAGCGCAGCAAAATACAGGAGGAATCCCTTTATTACGAAACGCTGAAGCATACCGGCGAATATCCCATTATAGGTGTAAATACTTTCTTGAATAAAAAAGGCTCACCAACTATAGTACCATCCGAAGTGATCAGGGCGACTGAAGAGGAAAAACAATTCCAGATAGAAGCTTTGCATGAGTTTCAGCACCGTAATGAAGACAGGATACCACAGCTATTAAAAGATCTGCAAAAAAATGCAATAGCAGGTGAAAATATTTTCGAGAGCCTGATGGAAAGCTGTAAATACTGCTCGCTGGGGCAAATCTCCCATGCGCTGTATGAAGTGGGCGGGCAGTATCGCAGAAATATGTAATTGTATGGCAATTAGCATTTTGAGACTGGGTGAAAAGTTTGTATTTTTCTGAATTCAATCACGATGCCAAACTTATACATAATTGCAGGATGTAACGGAGCCGGAAAAACCACAGCCAGTTACAAAGTACTTCCTGATATGCTAAACTGTAGGGAATTTGTAAACGCAGATGGCATAGCAGCTGGACTATCCCCATTTAATCCGGGCAAAGTTGCCATCGAGGCTGGAAGAATAATGTTAAGCAGGATTGACACATTGCTGGATGATGGTTTAGATTTTGCAATTGAAACTACTTTAGCAACGAAAAGCTACGTGTCCTTAATTAAAGATGCACGAGCCATCGGCTATAAAATAACGCTTGTATTTTTTTGGCTTAGTTCTCCGCAAGAAGCAAAATATCGGGTTGCAACGAGGGTTAGTAAAGGTGGACATCATATTGCTGACGATGTGGTTGTTCGCAGATATTACAAAGGACTTTATAATCTAGATCATCTTTATATCCCAATTTGTAATTTTTGGATGATTTTTAATAATACGGAAGGAAACCCCGAACTCGTTGCTGAAGGAGAATTTGACCAATTAAATATAATTTATAATCGCGATATTTGGGCTACTATTAAATCACAAAGCAGTGAAAATAAAAGCGGAAAACATTGAGCTTAGCAAAAAAATAGTTGAAGGGGTAAACATTGCTTTCAGAGACTTGGTTATTGGAAGCGCGGAAAAAAATGAAAACCTCGTAATAGCTGATAAAGACGGAAACATAAAGCAC
>CAZZUU010000119.1:0-10039 GCA_964657275.1 uncultured Mucilaginibacter sp.
GTTGGTGAAAGAGTGCGCTATAAATAATTGATGGATTGCGGGCCCTGGTTAAACAACAGGTCGACGATGCTCAGGTTTTCTAAAAAACCTTTACGATCATCGAATACCTGGAAATATGGTTTTTGAGTAAAAGAGTTTTTATTTTTTGGATTGAACGCATTTCTAAGGTCTTTATTGTCAGAATATTCGACTTCATATTCATGGGTATAACTAATTGATAATGGAAGCTTTATAGCCTTTATTATAAACTGCAATAGCTGCTCGTTATAATCAAATAGAAAAGGAAAGTTCTTTTTATAGAATACGGAAAATTCATCTTCATAGTATTCAAAATATGCGGAACGGCGGTAACAGGCCTGCAGACTTAACCAATGTAACCGCTGCCAATCAAAATCGTAGCTAATCTTAACATCTTTAATTTTTGTATGATTTTTTGATCCCTTCGTAACCGGCACCGTCAAAGCCAATACGCCATCGGGTGTATACACATTAGCGCGGTTCCGATAGGTTTGTTTTGGAAAATGCTCTTCTTTTTCTATTGCTATACTAGTCTTATATTTATTCAATTGCACAAAGTACTCAACCGGCGGAAGATAAAACATAGGGAACACAGCGCCTTTTTCAATCATATATTTTATGTTTGCAACAAAAATTGGGCGAAAATAATGATAAATAAAGGGCTTTCCAGATTAGGTGCATTCTTTTTGTACCTGGTATCGCTATTGCCTTTTTGGTTTTTATACCTGATCTCCGACCTCTTGTTTTTTTTTATCTATCACGTTTTCGGCTATCGCCGGAAAGTGGTACAGGAAAATTTACGAAATGCCTTTCCTGAAAAAACAGAACAAGAACGCCGAACTATCGAAAAAAAGTTTTTTAGTTACCTGGCTGATCTGATCATGGAATCGATCAAGACGATCAGTATTTCGGCTGAAGAAAACCTGAAAAGGATGAAAGCAACCAATCCCGAAGTCATTGAGCAATATTTTAAACAAGGAAAAAGTATAGTAGCCGCCACCGCTCATTATGGTAACTGGGAAATGGCGGCATTAAGTTTTGGCCTGGTGACTGATAAAAAGCGGATGGTTGTTTATAAACCGCTGTCAAATGCTATTTTTGACGAAACATTCAATAAAACCCGGTCACGTTTTGGTACTACAATGGTTTCCATGAAGCAGATTTTTCGTAAAATGATTGAAACCAAAAACGAGCTGACATTCAGCGTTTTTTTATCGGATCAGACACCAACCAAACATGAAGCGCACTATTTTACTACATTCCTCAATCAGCCTACCGCTGTTTTTTTAGGATTGGAAAAACTAGCGCAAATAGGTGATGCCGTTGTCGTATTTTACCGGCTGGATGTAGTGAAACGCGGATACTATACAGGTACTATAGTGCCATTAGTGGAAGATCCAAAAAACAGCAAACCATCAGAAATTACAGAAAGCCATGTTAAATACCTGGAGTCGGTGATCAGGGAGAAACCGGAATATTGGTTGTGGTCGCACCGGAGATGGAAAGTTAAACCGGAAGAAGTCATTGGTCATTGAGTCATTAGTCATTAGTGTATGTTGGTAAACTTTATTAAATCATCAGGTCAGTTGAAAGTCAGATCGGTTATTGTGCATCGAATCAAATATCCGCTGATCAATGACTAATAACCCAATGACCAATACACCAAAAGTTGCTGTAGTTATTTTAAACTGGAACGGCATTAAACACCTCCGCCAGTTTTTGCCATCGGTCTTAACCTCATCATGGCCAAATTTGGAGATCATTGTAGGAGATAATGCCTCTACAGATGGTTCAGTTGAATTTATAAAGCAAAACTATCCGGATATAAGGATCATTCAAAACGATGACAACTACGGCTTTACAGGTGGTTATAACCGGGTATTGACGCAGGTAGAAGCAGATTATTATATTTTACTCAATTCAGATGTTGAAGTTTATCCGGGCTGGATAGCGCCGGTTATAGAGTTGATGGAAAGCGATCCGTTAATTGCCGTAGCCGCACCAAAAATAAAATCATTTATCGAAAAGGATCATTTTGAACATGCCGGTGCCGCAGGGGGATTTATCGATGCTTTCGGTTATCCATTTTGCAGAGGACGTATGTTTTACGAGATTGAAAAAGATAATAAGCAATACGAACAATCGGGAGAAGTGTTTTGGGCTTCCGGTGCCGCCATGTTTATTAAAAAACATTGCTGGGATGAAGCCAATGGCTTTGACGATCGTTTTTTCGCACACATGGAAGAAATTGACTTGTGCTGGAGGTTGAAAAACAAGAGCTATAAGGTAATGTACTGCGCGGAATCGGAGGTGTTTCACTTAGGTGGCGGCACGCTTAATTCGGAAAACCCTTTTAAAACCTATCTTAATTTCCGAAACAACTTGTTGCTGCTAAAGAATAATCTATCGTTTTGGCAGGCACTATTCGTAATACCGGTGCGCATATGGATGGACCTGATGGCTATCTTCCGGTTTTTAGGGGAAGGGAAGCGCAGGGATGCCTGGGCAGTTAGCCGCGCGCATCAAAATTTTTTGTGGAATCTTTTTAGAAGTCGGAAAGTCCGAAAGCCGGAAATGAGGGGTCAAAAGTAGATAAACATCCGCTAAAAGGTATGTACAAAGGCAGTATAGTGTGGGATTTCTTCATAAAAAAGAATAAGCATTTTACAGAGTTAAATAAGGATACTTTCTTGTAGAAAAATGTAAAAAAAAGCAGCTTTTTGCAGGAAAATGCATTTCAAAAGTGTTCTGTTCATGAACGCGATGAACACGTGAACACCGTGAACGCTGGAAAAATTGTGTCAGCATTTTTATGTTTAACAGTTGTGATGTGGTAAGAGAGGTAATTTGCGTTATTCCTTTTTGGTTTGTTCAATAGTAGCCTTGCCGGGATTCACCAATGGTATGCCATCGGGAAAATGAACATAGATATCTTTCTGACCTGAAGGCATTTTTATTTCTTCTTTACCCAACGCCTCGTAAATCTCAGCTAATACTTTACTCTTTAATGCAGCAGTTGTATTAATATCAGCCTCCCAAAAAAGCACCTTAAATTCTACTGCGCTTTCAGTTATGCTGTTTAAAAAAACCGATGGTGCCGGGCTTGTCATAATATCATCCCGGTTGCTTAGCAGATTTTTAATCAGCGTTTTTACCTTTTCAATTTCAACGCCGTAGGCAGTCACGATCATTAACTCTATCTGGCGGTTACTGTTGCTCAGGGTCCAGTTCACTACCTGGTGCGAAATAAGGTCGCCGTTAGGGATAATAACCTCTGAGCCATTCCCGGTTAGTACTCTGCTCGAGCGGATACCAATCTCTTTCATCGTCCCTGTATGCCCGTCAACTTCTATAACATCGCCGATATTGATCGGCTTTTCAAAAGCGAGTATAAGCCCCGAAACCAAATTGTTTACTATATTTTGCAGGCCAAAACCGATACCTACACCAAACGCACTGATAATGATGGTCAACTTATCTAAAGGAAAGCCGGATGCAGCTACAGCAAGCAAAAAGCCCAACGAAAATACGGTCATTCTGATAATGAGTGCCGATGTACGATTCTTTCTTTTTTGTATAGAAAGATCTGTGACGCGTTGAGCAGATACATCGTAGAAATAACTAATCAGGTTAGAAACGATTGATGATAGCCAGATGACGAGAATGAAAATCACAAAGCCGCCGTAAGTAAATGAAGCGCCGCCAATGCTGCGCGACTCTCCCAAAAGATCACTGGCCGAGTCGACCGCCCAATCATCAACATTTAGATTTTGCAGCAAAAAGAACAGCCAGACCAGCGATGCGCCGAAGACTAAGGCGTTTCTTAATTTCTTTTTTACCAGGCTGTAGTCGAGCCAGTTAATAAAACTGTTGCTATCTCTTTTAATTTGAAATTGCAAAAAAAGCACCTGTATGATAATTTGCACTACTAAATAAAGTATAACCAGCAGCCATAAATTAAAAACCGCAGTTATGCCTGCTATTTTTGCCAGGCTAAACCTTCCGCTTATATTAAGTAGCAACGAGATTAATTGCATTCCTATAAAAAACTTCAAGGCAAGTGTTGAGTTGGGAAGGTTTGTATCGGGCGTTTTCTTCAATTTTTTGTAGAAAATAATGCCGATGGCTATAGAAACCAAACTTAATAAAAATACGACCCAGCGGTCGACGTTTGATATTTGGATGAATAAGTTGCTGACGCAGTAAACTATGGTCAGCACAAACAGCAGCAGTAAAAAATTATATGTCGACTTTGGAACATCCTCTTTAATAATTATTAGTGACAAAATGATAGAAACCAAAAAGAACGTTTCGATAAAAACAACCGGCGGATGGCTATAAAAATAAGGGATGATGGCGGTAGCCACGAGCAACGAAGACAGGAGCGGTTTTTTGCAGATATAAGCCGCTTCACCTAAGATGGTTTCCGGCTGTTCATTAGTTTTTAAAACCTTGGTGCGGTTATATAGCAGCCAGCTTAAAAACAACACAAAAAATAACAACCCAATAAAATGGGTAACCGTTGCGTTTTTGATAAAGTAATTGAATAGAATTTTGTTAAGCTTAAGTGTACTTTTAAAAGCAGCTTGAAAGTCGTCATATTGCGGGTCATTGTACCAGATATAATCGGAGTCGCCATCGACAGCTTTGAGCGCAAATCTTTTTATTTTTGAGTCGATCTGGTCTGTTTCATCGAGTATTTTTGTGTAAGCCAGGGCTATTTTATCCTGCAAAAGGTTTACCCTTAACAGACTTTTCCTGTTGGTAGCTTCTGTTTTGCGCCATAAAATACGGATGGCCTTTAACTGGTTAAAATAGGTTATTTTTAAGAGGCTATCCGACGGAGCTGCTTTTAGGGTGCTATCTTTCGAAAACTTTATAAGGTCATTTTCATTTTGGATGAGCGTGGTATTGATATCGCCCATGTCCGATTGCCAGCCCTCCAGTTCATCCTGGTATTTGTCTAAGTTATCCCGTAAAACAAACAGGTAACGCAGTGTGCTTGACTTATGGGTTTTTGCAAGACTGTCGAGCTTATTGAGTCTTTTTATTACTGATGGTAATTGCTGGCTCACCTCAATAGTATCTAAACCATCAGATAAATTATTGTTAATCTGGTTAAAGGAGGTTGTATATTGTTGAATGCGCTGTATGAGGCTGTTTACCGACGTATCCGATTTACTCAGCGATCTCAGGAGCGAGTCGCGGGAATGCATAGCCCGGCGTGCGGATTCCCTTTTTGTAATTTGGATCTTTTTCTTTTTTTCCTGCGCTAACCCGGCATTGATATAAAAAGTTGCCAGCAAAAAAACAATCAGGGGTAGGGTTTTGGTTATCCGGCGCATATAGTTGGTGAATTATAAGATGACCTAAACAATATAGGTGAATTTAGCTAAATTTAATTGGTTAACAAGCTTTCAATAGCCAAACGATAGGAGTCCATGCCAAACCCGGCTATCACTCCTTTGCACCCGGCTGCCAGCATAGAGCTATGCCTGAATTCTTCCCGCTTATAAACGTTGGAGATGTGTACTTCAATTACCGGCTTATTTATAGCTGCGATAGCATCCGCAATAGCTATAGAAGTATGCGTATATGCCCCTGCATTTAAAATAATACCATCATAACTAAAGCCAACCTCATGTAACTTATTTATAATTTCGCCTTCCACATTGCTTTGATAGTAACTAATTTCAATGGCTGAATAACGTTTACGCAAATCATCAAGATAGGATTCGAAATCCGTATTACCGTAAATTGATTTTTCGCGAACGCCAAGTAAGTTTAAATTTGGCCCATTAATAATTTGTATCTTCATTTGCTCAAACTTAAATAAAAACATTAAATAAAATAAATTGGATTGGCGGTCGGCGATAAAAGGATTTCAGAGTTACTTGAAACTGGAGCGGTCGCTCTCAGATAATTCCATTGAAGCATATACCCGGGATATAGATAAACTATGTCAATATTCTGATAGACAGAATATTAATATCAATCCAGAAAATATTACTTTAACTCATTTACGGCAATTTATTGCCTGGGTAAATGAACTTGGGATGATCCCATCATCGCAGGCAAGAATATTATCGGGGATAAAATCTTTCTATAAATATATGCTGATGGAGGACATCATAAAAAGCGACCCTTCCGAATTGCTCGAATCTCCAAAAATACAACGAAAACTTCCCGACACGCTCAGTTATATTGATATTAATAAAATGATCGATGCCATTGACGTTTCCAAACCTGAAGGTGTACGTAATAAGGCAATTTTAGAAGTACTATATGGGAGTGGCCTTCGGGTTTCTGAACTTACCGAACTTAAACTATCAAATCTTTATCTTGATATCGAGTTTATTAAAGTGGTTGGCAAAGGCAATAAAGAGCGGTTGGTTCCCATTGGTGGGTCTGCGGTAAAAGCACTAAAAATATGGATCGAAAACGTACGGGTGCATAATATGATAAAGAAGGGAGAGGAGGATATGGTGTTTTTAAACCGCAGGGGATCAAGATTGAGCAGGGTTTATATATTTATGATCATCAAACAATTGGCAGAGGTTACAGGGATTAAAAAAACGATCAGTCCGCATACATTCAGGCACTCATTCGCGACGCATTTGGTTGAAGGCGGAGCAGACCTGCGTGCTGTACAGGAAATGCTGGGGCATGAAAGCATAACCACCACCGAAATATACACCCATTTGGACCGGGAATATTTAAAAGGAACGATTATACAATATCATCCGAGAAGCTAAATTAATAATTTCGGAATTTCGATTTCGGATTTAAGACAAAATAAACAACGAATGCCCCAGTGACTAATGACTAATGGCACCTCGAACCATCCTATCCCTGCCGCTCATATCTTTTCTTAACTCTATGTTTTTGAATCCTTTATCAGCTAAAAGCTCGACAACATCGGCACCATAACTTTCGTTGATCTCAAAGAATAATAAGCCGTTTGGTGTAAGATTTTTTATAGCAAAATCAGCGATAGCCTTATAAAATATAAGCGGATCATCCTCAGGAACGAAGAGCGCACTGTGCGGTTCAAAATCCGTTACGTTGGTATGCATTTTTGTTTTGTCATGCAGCGTAACGTAAGGGGGATTGCTGATGATTATAGAGATTGGAGATTGGAGATTAGAGATTAGCAACAACTGTTCGGATAAATTTAGAATATCTGCCTCCATAAACTCAACATTAACCTCATTTAACAAGGCGTTTTCTTTTGCGATTTGCAGGGCCGCTTCGGAAATATCAATCGCTGCGACATTAAAACCAGGAAGATTCTTTTTTAAACTGATGGCGATGCAACCGCTGCCTGTACCGACGTCAATGACGTTCCCCAAGCCTATCTCACCATTCACCACTGCCCACTCACTACTACCAACTGACGAAATCACCCATTCCACCAATTCCTCAGTTTCGGGACGGGGGATAAGTACCGAGGGATTAACGTAAAATGGTAATCCGTAAAACTCTGTTTTACCTAAAATGTATTGGATTGGCTTGCCGCTTTGGAGTTGTTCAAGTGTATGTTTCAGCTTTTCGGCTTGTTGCTGCGAAATTTCCTTTTCGGGAAACGCTTTGATTTTCGCTTTGGATAAATCGCATATCTCGCTTATAACCAGCAGTGTAATGGCTTCAGATTCTTTTGCATCATATAGCTTTGTAAGCTTTTGCCGATAATCCGCGAAGATAGATTTGATAGTATTCATTCAATTGATCTGAACTATCTTACCACCATTTCAGTGGGAACTCAATCTCGTCAACAGAACCTACAACCACGTCGGGCTTGAAAGCATAGTAGCCCAGATTTTCTTTTTTGGCGATGCCCGATAGCACAAGAATAGTTTTGTAACCCATTTGCACACCGCCCTGTATATCGGTTTCCATCGTATCGCCGACAACGGTTGTCTCTGCAGTTTCCAGTCCCAGGTATTTACGTGCCGACCGCATCATTACGGGGCTTGGCTTCCCGGTAACAAATGCTTTTCGTCCTGATGCCTCTTCTATCATGGCGGTAGTGGCTGCGATGCCTAAATTGTTCCAACCCGGTTTTTTGGGTGATGGATCGCGATTAGTGGTGATAAATTTAGCACCTGCTAAAATCATATCCACCGCCCGTTGTACCATTTCTAATGTAAAATTCCGGCCCTCTCCCAATACGACGAACTCGGGATCAGAGTCAACCAGGGTGATACCGTTGTCGTGTAAACTGGTTAATAAGCCGCCCTCGCCTAGCACATAAGCGGTACCGCCAGGCCCTTGCGCACCCAGAAATGTGCCGGTGGCCATGGCGCTTGTATATACATGATCTTCAGTAACTTCAATACCGAGCCTCTTAAGCTTACGCACTGCCTCAAGCCGGGTACGCTGGCTGTTATTGGTCATGAAGGTAAATGGGATGTTGTTTTTTAATAGCTTCGCAATAAATTTATCAGCGCCCGCTATCAGCGTTTCACCACTGTATATTACCCCATCCATATCAATTAAGAGTCCTTGCTTCATCGGTGTTCTTTATTATTGTCGCAAGTTAGCAATTACTCTTATAGATTGAATTATCTAAAATCAAACCATAACGAACCTTTTATAATGCCATAATTTAACTGGATATTCTTCTGGCTTTGCGGGCCTAATAACTCCGGTTTTTGAAAGCGGGTGCCAATGGGTGAGATGGCGTTGAGAAAGCCAATATCCCCGTCGGGAAAGGCTGCCTTTATAGATTCATGCTCGTATTTGGAATGCGCCGGTTTGAGCATCTGTAAATAAATCGACTGATTATCGGTATATACCGTGAAAGGCGCTTCTTTATTTTCTACCGTTACCCAATATAAATCCGAATGATAACCTTTAAATTCCGGGTACACCCAGCTTGCTCCGGTTATGGTATTATTATAATCCTTATGCCATACGCCAAATTGCTGGCCCTTTAGCCGGTTTTTCCAAACCCGGTACGGGCCGCGGCCCAGCCATTTCATGCCGGTTATTTTATCTTCGGGGTAGTTAAAGGTTATGCCCATAAAATCAACACCCTTTTGCTGCGACCAGCGTTTATCCAGCGAATATTGGTATTCAAGTTTAACCGGGTTGCCCGGCGTGAATGTCCATTTCACATTGAAAATGCTGTTCCCTTCATAAGTTGGTTCAACAACCAGGTTATTACCGTCAGTATAGGTTTTTAGTTGTTTTAGGGTATGATCAACGCCTGCCTGTATCGGCCCGCCAGAAAGCGAGATTTCGCCTTTAGTATTCACCACCTTTTGAATATACCCCGTGGTTTTATCAAAATAGTAACTGATGCCGTCGGCCTTTATAACCAGGCTGTTCGTTTGGTCTTCTGTGGTGATCTTTGATCCATTGCCTGCGATAACCGGCTTGCTTATTTCATTTGGTAGTTTGATGGGCCATGTCCACGTAAATAATTCCCTTCCGTGGGGATCGATGGCGGTTAAATACAAAGCATCACCAGTTTTCCATCCGGCGGGCATAGCTATCTTTAAAAAACCTTTTTCGCCAGGCGCTAAGGTTAATGCAGGGGCCGTGCCGCTTGCTTTAATGACTGGAGAAGTTGACTTTTCACCAGGTAACGGAAATTTGACCAGTTTCCAATAAAACTTGCATTGATTGAGGTTGGTATAGATATACCGGTTCTCTACATTTATCCTTCCGTCGAAATCCGGGGTTATTATCTTTTTATTGATCACCACCGGCGACCACAACTCCTTAATCGTAAAAAAACTTGCTTCCTTTTCACGGTGCGGGCCTAAAATACCATCAGGCGCACTATCATTCGCCGTATCCATCGTGGTATCTTTATCGGTACGATGGATGCCGCCATCGGCAAATACCCATATAAACCCACCAGAACCGTAGGGGTGCTTTAATATGGCGTCCCAAAAGTCTTCCAAACCGGCTGCTGCACCGCCATCATAATTGCCGTGCATAAATTCAGTCGGGAAAAACACCTCGTTACCGTATAAGCCGGAATTTATCACATAATTATAGTCGGGATAAT
>CAZZUU010000120.1:0-1815 GCA_964657275.1 uncultured Mucilaginibacter sp.
ACTCCTCCCACCCCGTTTCAGCTAAGGGCCGGTACCGGTGCCATACGCCCGGGAAAAGCAAAAAAACGGTGCCCGGCTCTATGGACACCCTGCCCACCCGTTCTGCTTCAAAAATTCCGGAGCCATTGGCGATATAAACTAACTGAAACTCATCAATACGTCTGCCTTTTTCCCATTCAAAAAAATAATCAGAAGGATGGCTTTTGTCGGGATACGGCGTATTTTTCGGATGAATATTGTGGCCGATACTTAATATGGTTACACCCCAGTTTGGTTCGGCTTTAGCCAGATCAGCCAGTCTTTCGCGATCAAAATATTTGCGGTATATGTCCATTAAATACGTTCCAACAGGGTCGAAAATGATTAAAGATACGATATGTTATAAATATCACATAGCAATGATCACCTATGCCCTGTAATTTTCACCAAAATACTGGCCCATTTCGCAGAATACAGCATTAGTATCAAAAACTGCAAGGGAAGTATAACATAGTGCATTTTCAATTTGCTGTAATATAAATACTATTGTAAGTACGAATTCACCCAAAGGATTCGAAATAAACCCATACAAGTTAGTTTTACATGCAGTCAGATACATTAAAGATAGGATTATTCGGCATCGGTTTAGAGGCCTACTGGGAACAATTTGACGGCTTGAAAAGCAGGCTGGAAGGTTACCTGGATATAGTAGAAAATAAATTAAAAGCCATGCATCCGGGTATCGTAAATCTGGGCTTGGTAGACACTACCGAAAAGGCCTTCGCCGCGGGGAAAAAATTCCGGGAAACCGATGTCGACCTTATATTTCTATACGTAACCACCTATGCATTATCTTCAACGGTACTTCCCGTTGTGCAACGGGCAAAAGTGCCGGTAATTATTTTAAACCTGTCGCCCGAAGCAGCCATCGATTATGATGCATTTAATAATTTACCCAACCGCACTGCTATGACCGCCGAATGGTTGTCTTATTGTTCGGCCTGCCCGGTACCCGAGCTGGCAAATGTATTTAACCGCACGGGCATCAGGTTTCACCAGGTTACGGGTATGCTCCATAGCGACCCCGAATGCTGGAATAAAGTGAGCGAATGGATTGATGCTGCCAAAGTGATGCACATTATGGCGAACAACCGATTAGGCTGCATGGGGAATTATTACAGCGGGATGCTGGATATCTATTCGGACCTTACCCAGCAATACGCATATTTCGGAGGGCATATTGAACTGCTGGAGGTAGACGAACTTTCAAGCTTACGAAAATCAGTAACTGAACAGCAAATTAATCAAAAGGTAAAAATTTTCAGGGAGCAATTTGATGTACAGGATGATTGCTCGCCTGAGGAGCTTGCGCGCGCCGCACAAACTTCGGTTGCGCTGGATAGGCTTGTTGACAAATACCAGTTGGGCTCAATGGCTTACTATCATAAGGGTACAGGAAATGACGAAAACGAAGACACCATCAGCTCGGTTATACTTGGCAATTCATTGCTTACCGCGAGAAATATCCCGGTGGCCGGCGAGTACGAGATCAAAAATGCACAGGCGATGAAAATAATGGACAGCTTTGGCGCAGGGGGCTCTTTCACTGAATATTATGCGGTTGATTTTAATGATGATGTAGTACTGATGGGCCACGACGGCCCCGGGCATATCGGGATTGCAGGGGGGAAAACCAAAGTGCGCCCCCTGGAGGTGTATCATGGTAAGGTTGGCAGCGGGTTGTCGGTAGAAATGTCGGTAAAAAACGGCCCCGTTACGCTGTTGTCTATAGCGGAACAACAGGGCGGCAAACTAATGCTTTTAGTTGCAGAAGCA
>CAZZUU010000120.1:1825-10010 GCA_964657275.1 uncultured Mucilaginibacter sp.
TCGGTTGCTGGGCCTATTTTGCATATCGGCAATACCAACAGCCGTTACAAATTCAGCATCGGCGCCCGCAATTTTATCGATAGCTGGAACAGTCATGGCCCGGCGCACCATTGCGCCGTTGGTGTGGGGCATATCGCGTCAAAAATTAATAAACTTGGTAAACTGCTGGAAATGCAGGTGATCCAGGTCTGCTAACAAATGGGCTTAGGCGTCTGTAATATTCATCTAAATTGTGTTTTTATAAAAACAAGGATAACATATCTTAATAAGTTGATAGTTTAAAAGTAAATGTGTTTTAAAAAAGCCTTTTATTTGAATTACCAATTTACCAGCTATTATACAACATGACCAGAAATTTTTTAGCGGCACTTTTTGTTTGTGCAGCCCTTTCGGCGAACAGTCAAACACCTGCGAAAGTTTATACCATAACTGCCAATAAAATAGTGGCCCACGTACAGCCAACCATGTATGGTATATTCTTTGAGGACATCAACATGGCGGCCGATGGAGGCGTTTACGCGGAACTGGTAAAAAATCGCTCATTCGAGTTTAACAACAGCCTGGCCGGCTGGACAGAAATAAAAAAAGGCGGCGGCGATGGCAGTATCACGGTAGATGACCGCAAGGCTGAACGCCCGGATAACCCGCATTTCATTACATTAACCCTAAAGTCAAGCGCTGGTGCTTACGGGCTCGCCAATGAAGGCTTTCGCGGAATGGGAATTAAAAAGGGGGAAGCTTATAGTTTTTCGGTAATGGCACGGCAGCATGCAGGCAGCAAGGTAAGCCTTCATATCGAGTTGCTAAACCCTGACAATACGGTTATTGGAACGGCAGAATTGATCCCAACCGAACAAACCTGGAAGCGGTATAACGTAAAGTTTACAGCTAACCAAACGGTTATGAAGGCGCATTTAAACGTTACTGCAAAAAATGAAGGCGCTATCGACCTTGATATGATCTCGCTATTCCCGGTTCATACATGGAAGAACAGGCCCGGTGGCCTGCGTGCCGACCTGGTACAAAAACTGGCTGATCTTAAGCCGGGCTTTTTGCGCTTTCCGGGTGGTTGTATTGTGGAAGGACGTGATTTGACGCAGCGCTACCAATGGAAAAAAACCATAGGCGATATTGATCATCGCGAAAGCATCATTAACCGCTGGAACACCGAAATTAAGAACCGGCAGGCGCCTGATTACTACCAGTCATTCGGCCTTGGGTTTTTTGAATATTTTTTATTAGCAGAAGATATAGGCGCAACACCCCTGCCTATTTTAAACTGCGGCATGGCCTGCCAGTTTAATACGGGGCAATTGGTGCCGCTTGATCAACTCGATCCATATTTACAGGATGCACTTGATCTGATTGAATTTGCCAATGGGTCTTTAAATACCAAATGGGGTAAACTGCGGACTGACCTCGGCCATCCGGCGCCCTTCAATTTAAAAATGATGGGTGTGGGTAACGAGCAGTGGGGCCCGCAATATGTGGAACGGTGGAAAATTTTTGAAAAAACCATCAAGCAAAAATATCCCTACATGAAACTGGTTACCAGCGTTGGCCCCGACCCGGAGGGCGAAAAGTTTACATTGCTGGATTCAACCTTCCGCAGCCTGAATGCTGATATATTAGACGAGCATTATTACCGCGCGCCAAAATGGTTTTTGGATAATGTTAAACGTTACGATAATTATCCCCGCAACGGCCCTAAAATTTTTGCAGGCGAATACGCTGCCCAAAGCGTAGCCACGGTAAGCCCCGACAATAAAAACAACTGGCAGTGTGCCATGTCTGAAGCTGCTTTTATGACCGGGCTGGAGCGGAATGCGGATGTGGTAAACATGGCATCATACGCACCGTTATTTGCCCATGTTGATGGCTGGCAATGGACGCCGGACCTTATATGGTTCGATAATCTTCGGTCATACGCAACCCCTAATTATTATGTGCAGCAATTGTATTCGTTAAACAAAGGGACGGATGTGGTGCCCATCACACTAAATAACAAGGCGGTTACCGGGCAGGATGGGTGTTTTGCATCTGCCGTGCTGGATGGTAAAACCCATGAATTGGTGGTGAAAATAATTAACACCTCATCAAAAGCGCAACATTCAATTTTTGCAATAGCCGGCGCTAAAAAATTAAGCCCGGCGGGAGTAATAACCACATTGCAGGATGACGATCTTAACGCGGTAAATTCTTTGGACCACCAGGATGTGGTAAGCCCTAAAAAGCACAAGATCAACCTTAACGGCAATAAAATTAAACTGGTATTAAAGCCTTATTCCTTTAACGTGATCAAGGTTAAACAGATAAATTAAAACCGGGTTTTGCTTATAGATATGAAAAATAGTTTTGTTATGCCTCTGAAAAAAGTTATCAAATTTTGCGCTGTAGCGGTGCTACCATTTTCCGTTTCTTTCACATCATTGGGGCAAACCCCCGCAAGGCTCACCTTACAATTGGATAGTCCCGGCGCTTCTGTTAGCCCGTCACTATACGGATTGATGACCGAAGAAATTAATTACTCGTATGATGGTGGCTTGTACGGCGAACTGATACGCAATCGTATTTTTAAAGATAATCCCAAAGCTCCCGATCATTGGTCGTTAATTCAGGATGGGCAAACCAAAGGGACAATTTCATTAGATCAAAAACAACCAATCAATGACGCGCTAATCGTTTGCCTCCGACTCGATGTTGAAAAAGAGAGCGGACGTATCGGCATAACTAACGATGGCTTTTGGGGCTTAGCAATTAAACCAAACACAGCCTATAACGGAAGTTTTTACGCCAAATCGTCGACCAACAGCAGCAAGCCGTTAACCATCAGCCTGGAAAGTGCTGATGGCGCAACTGTTTATGCAACAACACAGGTAACAAATGTGGGCAGTGAATGGAAATGTTACACGTTTAACCTAACCACTCAAAAAGACATTAAACCAACAGCCGCCACCCGTTTTGTTATAACAACTGCCGGTGCAGGCAGCTACTGGTTTAACCTGGTATCGCTTTTCCCTCCTACTTTCAATAATCGGCCCAACGGCAACCGTACAGATATTATGCAATTGCTTGGAGATATGAAACCAGCATTCCTGCGCCTGCCGGGCGGCAATTACCTGGAAGGCCAAATGTTTTCAACGCGGTTTAACTGGGAGAAAACGCTTGGGCCTCTAGAGAACAGGCCCGGTCACATGGGCACCTGGAGCTACCGGTCATCCGATGGTATGGGATTATTGGAGTACCTGGAATGGTGCGAGGACTTAAAAATGGATCCCTTACTGGCAGTTTTTGCGGGTTATACCCTTAATAAGGATTACCTGGAGGCGGGCCCCTTGTTAAAACCCTTTGTTGATGATGCGTTGGACGAAATTGAATATGTAACAGGGGATATCAACACAAAATGGGGCGCGCAACGTGCTAAAGACGGGCATCCCCAACCCTTTAAACTAAACTATGTAGAGGTTGGTAATGAAGATGGGTTTGATGTTTCGGGGAGTTATGACAAACGTTTTGGCCAGTTTTACGATGCCATCAGGGCAAAATACCCGCAGCTTAAAGTGATCTCGACCGTTGGCGGCAAAGATAACCTTGGTGGAAGGTTTAAGGTGCCCAACCGCACACCGGACGCGCTTGACGAACATTACTACCGTAACGCATCGGAGATGGAAAGCGATGCCGATCATTACGACAATTACGATAGGAACGGCCCTAAAATATTTGTCGGCGAATGGGCTACGCGGGAAGGCGCGCCGACAACCAATTTTAATGCTGCACTGGGCGACGCAGCCTGGATGACCGGAATGGAACGAAATTCGGATATCGTAGTTATGTCGTGCTATGCGCCGCTTTTTGTAAATGTTAATCCCGGCGGTATGCAGTGGAAATCAGACCTGATTGGCTACGATGCGCTCACCAGCTACGGATCGCCGGCTTATTATGCGCAAAAGATATTCAATACATATAGGGGCGACAAGGTGGTTAAGATGACATCGGAAAATATCCCCACCCAAATGCAAAAATTAACGGCTCGGGATTCATCAGCGGGTGTAAAAGCCAAAATGATACCTGCATTATTTTATGTTTCAACCCGCGACAGCAAAACGGGTACCGTTTATTTAAAAATAGTAAATACACAAGCCGCAGCTCAAATAATTAATATCGATTTAAAAGGCGTTGTAAGAGTGCAGAACAAAGGCGTAGCGATTATATTAAAGGCAGATAGCCCGCAAGATACGAACTCAATTACCGAACCTCAAAAGATCATCCCGATAGAAAACGGGGTCAAAGGTTTAAGTAAAAGTTTCACGCGAACCTTTCCGCCTTATTCCATTACCGTTTTGCAAATAGGGACAAAATAATTTATCAGAGCCTGCCTAAGTTAAGAGCGCGGGCAGGTAAAATCAGTCATCCTTTTTGCGGTCCTTGTTCCAGCCGATCTTAATTTTTCCGGTTGAATCGGCTTTGGCCAGTATGTGCAGCACAATACCCTTGTACCGTTTCTTTAGCAATTTTTGCTCGTCGTGTATGGTGGTATCGTTTTTCGGGTTTCGTAAAGGCACATCAATGGCAATATTGGTTCCCTTGCTTAAGCCGTAAACACCCGCCACGTCCATATTTAATGCACTGGAACTTATCTTCATCGGGTAGATGGTAATTTGATCGCCATGCACATCAAACCTCGCGTTGAGGTCGCTTAAGGAGATGTTTTTCAGGTTACGGAATGGGAAGGCAAACTTTGCCACGCCCAAAATGGGTTTAAAATTAACCAATGCGCCTTGCTGAAGATTAACATCTAAGGTGCCGTTAACAGAATTTGGCACTATCGATCCCTGGTCGGTTACACCTGCGGTTATATCTGTTTTAGCCGACAAAAAGCCTCTCAAATTATCAGAAGTAAAATCCTTTAGCCCGAAATTATCAAAGGAATAAAAGAATTCTTCTACATCAACATGGCTGATTGTTGTTTTTAATGTTAGCTGGTTTAGGTCGTCGCCTTTTTTTAAGGAACCGCTCAATTTCAAAAACCCGCCCGAATGTTTTAATCCCACATTTTTTATAGTTACACCGTTACTGGTTGTGAGCAGGTCGGCGTGAGTATCTGTTGCCAGGAATTTGTTAAAATGCAAATTGGCGATATCCAGGTGCATTTTGATGCTACCTTTTTCCAGTGCGCTGCTCATTTGATCGATGACATTATTGTCTTTAGTTTTCGCTGAAGCCTTTGCCTTGCGGTTCCCCCCGCTTAAGAATGTCAAAAACTCGCCAAGATAAAATTGCGGGCTGCTTATTTGCCAGGTGAGCAGCATTTTTTCAGGCGCACTATAGTACAAATTCAAAAAGTTACTGACGGCCCCATTCATAACCACCAGGCTACGCCCGGTTTGCAGCCTTAAATTGTTTATTAACAGATCATTGCCTTTAAAACTTAACGACACTGCGGTGTTTTTTAACAATAAGTTATCTGGTATATAATTAATATCAACATGTTTTAAATTTATACTCCCTGATATTGCCGGCTTATTTATAAGGTAATTCACAATATCTGTTTTAAAGCGCAAATCCACATCGGCACTGCCGCCAGTAAATCGGGCGATGTTATAATCCAGCAAATAATTGATATCAGCAGCAGGAAAATTAGCTTTGAAATTTCCGGTAGCGATGGGCTTATTCAAATTAATGATGCTGCCGGTATCAATAATAAAAGGCAAATGATTAAAAATCCCGGATAACCGGGTAAACCTGATCACTGAGTTATCGTCGCTTAAGCCTTTCCCTTTTTGATAATTATTAGTAAACACTCCATTAAAGCTGCAATTATTAATAGTGCCGCCCGGCGTGGTAACTTTGCTGTCTTTCACCAATGCGGTAACATACAGGAAAGGGTCGCCGCCGCCTTTAAAGCTACCCGAAATCTCCGCTGTAACCGCAATGGGTTTATCGATATCAAACTGATCGAGTTTTTGTTTGATATTGGCGGCCAGCAGCGTTGACGCGCTTTTCCATAAAAGCTGCTTACACGCCACGTGGATTGAAAAACTGGCGGGGCTTTTGCCAACGTCAAATACGGCGTTAACTTTAAACGGATCATCGCCGATATTCAGTTCATCTGCGGCTACATTAATTTTGCCTGTTGTTTCATTATATCCGGCTGTAAAATCACCTTCCAATGCCTGGCCTTTTATAAAGCTCCCTTTTTGTGTATTAAAGGCCATGCTTTTTGCCGTAACATCCAGGTGAAATTTAGCTTTCCAGCCCGAATCGGGATAAGCCATTCGCCCATTTACATCATTTATAATAAAATTAAAG
This sequence comes from uncultured Mucilaginibacter sp., assembly GCA_964657275.1. Lineage (GTDB taxonomy): Bacteria > Bacteroidota > Bacteroidia > Sphingobacteriales > Sphingobacteriaceae > Mucilaginibacter. The sequence goes on from CAZZUU010000120.1 coordinate 8,135, forward strand.
CGCTTCCTTGCTTTCTGATCCTCCACGCTAAAGCCTACATTGGTGAAACTGAATTTTTCCAGTTCAGCAGATGAACTGCTTTTGTCGGAATTGTTGTTTTTGTTTTTTAACCCGATTTTAAAAACAGACGAATTACTATAACCCGTACTGTCTGTATACAGATCAATCGTAGCATTACTGATATCAACATGATTGATACTAATACTACCCTTTAAAAAAGCTTCCGCATTTAGGGAAATAGCAAAATCTTTGGCGTCAAGCAGCGTATGGTGATGCTCGGCAAAGCGGCGGTCGCGTATCTGTACATTTTTAAGCGCGAGCGAGATATTGGGGAATCCTTTAAAAAACTGCGGGCGCATATCACCCACCGTTACGGTACCGTCGAGGTTTTTGTTAAGCTCCGTATTAACCAGTTTTAAAACTTTAGCTTTATTGTACGTGATATATAACATCGCGCCAAGCACCAGCAATAAAATAACTGCGGCTATTGCTCCAATTATTTTAAAAGTAAGTTTTATCCAGCGTGGCATGTAGTTTAATACAGAATAGCAATTTAAAGGTTTTGTTTTGATTATTTCGGCTGATTAGGGCCTGCTGTTGTAACGAAGTAACACACAAACTAAATTGTTGTTAAATTACCACAACAATTTAGTTTATTTGCAACGCCCCTTATACCTGGTTGTTGCATCCCCTGTTTAATTATGAAACCTATATTCTCATTGCTATTATTTTTGCTGCTTTTTAGCGAGCTAAAGGCGCAGGACAGCCTGATCACCAATATATCAGGCCATAAAACCATTAGCCTTGATGGGCAATGGCAGTATATTGTTGACCCCTACGAAACCGGTTTTTACGATTACAGGTACAAAGAGCGTAACGAAAAAGACCGGGATGCTTATTGGAATTCAGACGTTCCAACAAACAAATCCGATAAAATTGAATACGGTTATTCTGACAAATACACCCTGCAGGTACCGGGCGACTGGAACCACCAGGATGCAAAATTTCTGTATTACGAGGGAACGGTTTGGTACAAAAAATCATTCGACTATACGCCATCAACTTCCGGCGACCGTGTTTTTCTGTACTTCGGTGCCGTAAATTACCGGGCAGATGTTTACCTCAACGGGCACAAGCTGGGCATGCATATTGGTGGCTTTACGCCGTTTAACTTCGAGGTGCCCGCCGGTGTCCTTAAATCCATCGGGAATTTCCTTGTGGTTAAGGTTGATAACAAACGCTCAGCCGACGAAGTGCCAACCTTAAATACTGATTGGTGGAATTATGGTGGTATTACCCGGAGTGTAAAACTGGTAGAATTGCCCGCTACCTTTATCCAGGATTATTCTATACAGCTAAAAAAAGGAAGCCAAAACCAAATAGCAGGCTGGGTAAAATTAAATAACGGTCAGCCTGGCGGCAATGTAACGGTTGAGATACCTGAGCTGAAAATAAAAAAGCAATTTCCGGTTCAAAATAACCTGGCTTATGTAAGCATCGGTTTAAAAAAGGTGACGCTATGGTCGCCGCAGGCGCCTAAGTTATACAAGGTAATTGTTAGCTCATCTGATGAGTCGGTTTCTGATATGATCGGGTTCCGCACTATTGAAACCACCGATAAGCAAGTGCTGATTAACGGCAAACCTGTTTTTTTACGCGGGATATGCATACACGAAGAGATACCGCAGGACATGCGCCGGGCCTACAGCAAAGCTGATGCCTTACAGCTATTAGGCTGGGCAAAGGATTTAGGTTGTAATATGGTGAGGCTGGCGCATTACCCGCATGATGAATCGATGACACGCATGGCCGATTCGCTGGGCATATTGGTGTGGTCGGAGATACCGGTTTACTGGACCATCAATTTCTCCAGCGA
>CAZZUU010000121.1:0-9972 GCA_964657275.1 uncultured Mucilaginibacter sp.
GTACTTTGGCGAAATATTCGGGGTATCCATTTTTCCACCACCCAACACGGGTTTTATCAGGATAGTAAACACTGGCAACATAATTGCCTTGCAAGGTGTCGCCGCTGTAAGCCTCCTCGAAATTTGCCCGCTGGCCCATCCGGCCGTTACCCAGGCTAAAAATACTTTCGGATATTTTATTAAGCGTGGGATCAAAACCCAGCTCTATTATTTTCCATTCATCAATTTTGATGTAGTCTTTCATATTGATTTTAACTCACGAGTTTTACCTTACCCTGCCCTCGCCTCCGAAGGACAAAGGGAGAGGATTCTGATTGGATTGTTTATTTCTTTTTAAGTCTTCTCCTTTGGAGGAAAAGATACAGGTCAGGTCAATGACTCCAACTTTTCCAAACTCATTTCATTTAATCCGCCGATCACCAGGTTTGCGCCTACCAATACATCGGGCGACCCTATGCCCACCACCTTCATCCCGCCGTTTATCGCTGCTTCAACACCGGCTATTGCATCTTCAAACACTACGCAATCTGCAGGCTGGACATTTAACGCTTCGGCGCCTTTTAAAAACACTTCAGGGTCGGGCTTTGGTTTGTCAACATGGTTGCCGTCAACAATCGCATCAAAAAAACCGGCGATATTAACATTGTTCAAAATGGTCATGGAGTTTTTACTCGCCGAGCCTAACGCGGTTTTTATTCCTGCTCCCCTGCATGCTTCTAAAAATTCTTTCGCCCCCGGCAATATTTCCGCAGGCGTCATTTTATTAATCATTTCAACATACCAGTTGTTTTTGCAGGTAGCCAGTTCTTCTTTTTCTGCCTGGGTTTTAGTAACACCGCCCCATTGCAATATTAAGTCCAGCGAACGCATCCGGCTAACGCCTTTTAGTTTTTCGTTCTGCGTTTCTGTAAAATCAAACCCCAATTCATTGGCTAACCGCTTCCAGGCCTGGTAGTGGTATACTGCGGTATCAACTATTACACCGTCCAAATCGAAAATACATGCGCGTATTTTATTCATGCCGCAAAATAGTGATTAACGCTTAAATACAGTAGTATAAAATAGGCTTTCCTGATTTATGCCAAGTCTTACTTAACAGTTGAATATTTAAACCCTAACCTTATTTAAATAGCTTACGTACAAAAGGGCATTAATATATGTTTAGCCTGTTTGAACAGGATTTGATAAAACGGAGAAGATCATGAAACTAAGAATATTTACACTTTTATTAGTAGCTCTTGCATACTTATCGTCTTGCCAAAAAAATGGCGTTTTGCCTGCTGTTAAACCTCAAGATCCCAGCGAATTACTTAATAACCAGCTACCTGGTTTAAATCACGATACGGTAGGTGTAAATCAAACCACACCACCACCGGCATTTCAGGGTACAGTAACCAATTTAATACAAGGCGGATATTTAAAATTACAGCTATTTCAAAATCAAACAAATACAGACAACATCATTATCGCTTTCGATTCAAAGGCGAGTCCGGCATATGTTATCGGCGAAGATGCGCCTACTTTACAGGGTTTTGGCCAGGTAAGCCTTTCTAGTCTATCGAGTGATCATATTCCGTTAGCTATTAATACCACACCTTTGCCCCCAACAAGCTGCACAATAGGGCTTAAAGTTAATGCACAGACCGATGGTACCTACCAGCTCAATATGACTTCAATTGCTGGATTACCATCTATATTTCAGATTTGGTTAAAAGACAATTTCAAAAAAGATTCACTGGACTTCCGCAGTAATTCGAGCTATGTCTTCGATTTATTAAAGGCTGATACCAATACATACGGAAGCAACCGGTTTAGCCTGGTTATACGCCAGGACTGGTCGATGGAGGTACATTTATTAAACTTCAAGGCCACTAAAACTACAGCAGGTGCAAAGATAGACTGGCAGGTTGAAAACGAGTTGAACTATACCGGCTTTAGTATTGAACGCAGTACAGACAATGGCCAAACATTTACTTTACTCACCAGGTTTAATTCAAATGGTTCCGGCAATTACAGTTTTACAGACAAAAGCCCGGTAAAAGGAACTGATCAATATCGTTTGGCAATTGAAGATTTAAACGGGCTGATAAGCGTTTCAAAAATACTTCCTCTTAACTTTTAAGAATAGTATAGCCATCACATGCCCTGTACCCATTATAAAATAAATGTTATAGTGATATAACATTTTCAATTCGTGTTTCTACTTTATTTACTTTTCTATATCTTGGTGCAAAACTAACCTATGAAGTTTTTTAAAGCTATAGCTTCTATTGCTATAACCGTTTCATTAATATGGGCCTTAGAAGCAAAGTTCAATGGCCTTCCCCGTTTTGGTGAATTCTTAAACCCTTCAACGGGCTTCTGGCAAAATGCTGAAAGCGCCCATCCCATTGCAAATCAGGAGCTTAAACTAACCGGTTTACAAGGAAAAGTTGTTATACGATATGACGACGACCGCATACCCCACATTTTTGCCGAAAACGATCATGACCTTTTTTACGCCCAGGGCTACATTACTGCCCGCGATAGATTGTGGCAGATGGATATCCAAACCCGCAGCGCATCAGGCAGGTTATCAGAAATCATCGGCCCCAAAACATTAGCCATCGACAGGTATCACCGCCGCATGGGCATGGTGTATGGTGCAGAAAATACGTTAAAAGGAATGCTGCAAAACCCTTTAACTAATGTAATGGTAAACGCTTATACCGATGGCGTAAACAATTATATCCATCAGCTTAAACCAAAGGATTACCCCATTGAGTTTAAACTGCTTGATTATGCGCCCGAAGACTGGAAACCTATCAACTGTGCGTTTTTGCTTAAGTTGATGTCTGAAACACTGGCTGGCGGCTCAGACCAATTTGCCATGACCAACGACTTAAAGCGCTTTGGTGCAACGGCAATTAATGACCTTTTCCCTGATTATCCTTTTCATGAAGACCCTATCATCCCGGTTGGCACTAAATGGGATTTCACGTCGTTGCCATTACCTAAAGCATCTGCAAGTTTTTTGGCACAGATGACGGAGAATATTAACACCAAAGAGATAACCCCAGGCGTAGGCAGCAATAATTGGGCAATAGGCGGCAATAAAACCGCCAGCGGTTATCCTATATTGGCTAATGATCCGCACTTGAATTTAACTTTCCCGTCAATATGGTATCAAATGCAGCTTTCATCGCCAACGGTAAATGTAAATGGTGCAACACTGCCCGGCGGGCCATGCGTTATTATTGGTTATAATCAACATATCAGTTGGGGTGTTACTAACGTAGACGCCGATGTACTGGACTGGTACCAGGTAAAATTTAAAGATGCGTCGAAAAACGAATATTGGTATGATAACAAGTGGAACGCGGTAACCAAACGGGTAGAAAAAATAAAAGTACTTGGTAAAAAAACGGTTATTGATACCGTATTATATACGCATCACGGGCCTATTGTTTATGAAACTGCGGTTAAAAAGACCAAAGGCAGCCCCAAAAATATCCCTGTTGGTGATGCACTGAGATGGATAGCTCACGATCAATCGAACGAGTTTATGACCTTTTACCTATTAAACCGTGGTAAAAACTACACGGATTATCGAAAAGCATTAACATACTTTACGGCCCCTGCTCAAAACTTTGTTTTCGCCAGCAATGATAAAGATATTGCCATCACACCTAATGGTAAATTCCCGTTGAAATTTAAGGATCAGGGTAAATTTATACTGGACGGCAGCGACCCAGCTAACGATTGGCATGGATGGATACCCGCCGATCAAAACCCAACCGTAAAAAACCCGCCCCGCGGATTTGTAAGTTCCGCCAATCAATCCTCAACCGATCCCACCTATCCATATTACATCAACTGGAAGTTTGGGCCTTATGATCGCGGTAAACGTATTAACGACTTGCTTGGCGCGATGAAAAAAGCAACTGTAGACAGTATACGCATTATGCAAACGGATGATTACAGTATCAGGGCGCAGGATATTTTGCCTGCGATGCTTAAATATATTGATCCCTCAAAATTAGATGGGGCACAGTTAAGGGCATTAGATATTCTTAAAAAATGGGATAAACACTTTTCTGCAAATTCTATTGGTGCCAGCATTTTTAATAGCTGGTGGCTACAATTTTATCGGATGACCTGGGATGAGTTTGACATTAAAGACGACTACTTAACGCCGCCATCAATGGACCGCACTGAAAAATTGTTGTTGACAGACCCCAATTCCAAATGGTTTGACGACATACATACTCGTGCCAAAGAAAATTGCGCCGATATATTAAATCGCTCGTTTACTTCTATCATTGATAAAATGGAAGACAAATTAGGCGAACCCGGTGAAAATTGGGAATGGGGCAAGGTAAAAGAAACTTATATTCATCACCTCGCAAACATACCGGGCTTCGGCACAAATACTTTTGCGGCGGGTGGCAACGGCGGCGTAATTAACGCCTTGCGCGATGACAACGGCCCTTCATGGCGAATGGTTGTTCAAATGGGGCCTACAGTAAAAGGGTTTGGTGTTTTTCCGGGCGGTGAATCTGGCAATCCCGGAAGTTTTTATTATAGTAACATGCTGAAAACCTGGAAAGAAGGCCAGCTAAATGAGTTACTCTTTTTGAATTCGGCAACCGAAAAATCTAATAGAATAAAATCGACCCTGATATTAAAATAAGGACGTTAAAAAACAAAAGACCGATATGCTTTTTTTAATCATTCTCATACTATCGTTTATAAGCAGTTACTTTCTGCCGTGGTGGATGGTTGCTATTATTGCTTTTTTAGCGGCATTCTTTTTAGGAAAAGTTCCGGTAAAATCATTTTTTTCCGGCTTCTTATCGGTGTTCACCGTATGGGCTATATTGGCGCTTCTTAAAAGCATACCCAATCATAACCTATTGGTTAAGCGCGTTGCGGTTACATTTCATTTACCTCATTGGAGCTTGTTGCTGTTTGTAACCGCCCTGATTGGGGGCCTTGCGGGCGGCTTTGCAGCGTTATCGGGTACATTGCTAAAGAAGGCTTTTGTAAACGAACCTGTATCTTAAATTAATAATAGCATATACAAAAATGCCCCGGGCGATTTCACCCGGGGCATTTTTCTTTTAAGGCTGTTTTTATAATGCTCCCAAACTTTCTTTCAATACACGAACGGCTTCGGTATTGCTTTTTCCCGATTCAAAAATATCCTGGGAACTGGTGCCCTCACCATAATAAGCAGCATTGGCATCCTTATCTATCCCCAAATTTGATCCGTTAATGCTTACACCTGCAAAAAGGCCGCGACTGCGCGAGTAAGAATAAACTTCGGCTTCCAATTTATAGTCGGTACTGGCCGTCGAATTCCGTCCGAAAGGACCAGCTGCCGCCGAAATATCGCCGCCAATCGTAAAATCCCCATCTTTCACTTTTGTCAGTACACCTTTATGCCTAAAGACTAAAACAAGGTCGACGGATTGCACACCGATCTGGAAACCAAAACTGCCCCCGGTTAACGTTATAAATACAGGGTCGCTCCATTTCCCGTTGTCTAGTTTTACCATAGCTATACCCCTGCCGCGTTTACCACCGGCTATAAAACCTGCGTTCAACATTCCCGGAATAATAATAATGCCGTTGTAATCTTCTATAAGCTGATGTGGAATACTTTCCTTCATTTTGCCAAAATCTTTCAGCACGTTTGACGCCTTATGTATCCTTTCCGTTTCTTTGCTATCGTCTGTTTTGGCAGAGATCAGAACAAAAAACAAACTCAGCAAAACAGGAAAGGCTAAAAATTTAAATTTTTTCATTGGATTAGTTTTAAAGTAATAATGTGTTTTAAACAACTATAAATATAAATAGTTGTTTGATTTGTTTATCCACATGGGTCTAAGGGTAAATTCAACTCCGGCAAAAATAGCACATTTACTATCTTTGCACCAATGAATAAGCGGGCTGTATTTTCTATCATCAATTCTGAACAATTTAATAATGTTGCATTACAGATGTTCAATTACCAGGCAAAAAACTGCGCGGTATATCATGATTTTATTGAAGGCCTAAAAATAGATCCGGCCAACGTGAAAACTATCAGCCAAATACCTTTTTTACCCATCAGCTTTTTTAAAACCCATAAAGTGCTTAATGCAAATAATACCGCTGAAATTATTTTCACCAGTTCCGGCACCACCGGAATCACCACCAGCAGCCATTATGTTGCCGACGTAAGCTGGTACACAGAAAGTTTCAGGGCAGCGTTTAAACATTTTTATGGCGATATAAAGGAATACACAGTTCTTGCGCTGCTGCCAGCCTACCTTGAACGCGAAGGCTCGTCATTGATCTATATGGCCGAAGATCTGATCAAACAATCTGGCAGCCCTGATAGCGGTTTCTTTTTATATAATCATGAATATTTGTACCGCCAGTTAAAGAAGCAGCAACAGGCTGAAAAGCCGACGCTCCTGATAGGGGTTACCTTTGCCTTGCTTGATTTTATTGAAAATTATACAATAGATTTTCCTGAATTGATTGTGATGGAAACCGGCGGTATGAAAGGCAGGCGCAGGGAAATGATCCGCGAGGAATTGCATGATAGCTTACGCAAGGGATTTAGTGTAGAAACTATTCACTCTGAATATGGCATGACTGAATTACTATCGCAGGCATATTCAAAAGGAAATGGAATTTTCGATTGCCCAGCCTGGATGAAAATAATGATACGCGATACCAACGACCCGATGAGCATTATCGACGATCAAAAAACCGGCGGTATAAATGTAATCGACCTGGCAAATATTAATTCATGCTCATTTATTGCAACACAGGACCTTGGTAGAGTTTACCACGATGGTTCATTTGAGATATTGGGCCGCTTTGACAACTCAGATATCCGCGGATGTAATTTGCTGATCGCGTAAAACTTAACGTGTAACTAACATAATATTATTATTTTTGCGTCCACATTAAAAGTAATGTTATGATCGAAAAATTTTTGACCGAAGAGCAGGATCCCAAAGCAGTTGAAAAAATTTACCTGCGTCTTGCCGACCTGCTGACCACCGACGAAGAAATATTATATATTGCGGTTCAAAAAAAACCATTGGTAAATATATTGCCTGAATGTGTTGCACTTACCAACAAACGCATTTTGTTTTTTACCCCGACCAACCTTGGGCTTTCCATAAAATTTATTGACTTCGTTTGGAAAGATATTGTTGACGTTTACACGAAAGAAGAAATCATAGGCGCCATTTTCAGCGTTAAAACCACAAACGGCGCCGAAATGGGTATCGATTACCTTCCGAAAGTACAGGCGCGCAAATTATACCAATATGCGCAGGAGCGTAAGGAGGCCGAGCGCGAAGCACGTCGTTTACGTGACTTGGAAGAAAAGCGTGCTGAATCAGGAGCTATTCAATTTGACAACGGTGCCCGTGCCGCAGCGTTTCAACCGGTTGCACCTGTTGCTGTTCCGGAACCGGAGCCCATCCATATCCCTGAACCGGCAGTTCAGGAAGCTGTTAAACCTGATGAACTTACAGAAAAACTAAAAAAACTCAGGATGCTTTTTGATAACGGCCTAATTTCGCAGGAAGAATATAACCATAAAAAGCTGGATTTGTTGAGTGACTTATAAGTGTCATTAGTCATTGGTCATTTTGTACCCAGCTACCCAATGACTAATAACCAATGACCTAATGACTAACCCACCAGCCTCGAATCAAAATCAAAAGATTTCTTCGTTAGTATTTTAACCTTCTTTATTGCCGGGTGCAATGGGTTAAGCAGGTAATTATATTCCATCGGTACGATAGATGAGGGCACTTTTAGTAACAAATGCGCCTGTTTTCTTAAAAATTCGTTACCGATTTGTCTTAAAGTAATAGGGGCGGATATGTCGTTCCAATTGGGCGGCAGGTCTTCAATTTCCAATTTGGTAATGCTGTTATCCGGCACTTCAATTTCAACCATGCAATAACCATCGGGAATCATCAAAGGAGGTAAATGCACCAGTACTTCCAATACCGCTAATGCCCGGGATGACGCGAGATAGATGGCCGGTTTTCCTTCGCTGTTCCAACGCCCGCCATATAAACGGGCGCCAGTTCCGCTCAGATCATCGGCGTAGTTACATTTTACAATACGGTAAAGTATCATCAGGCAAAAATACCGTGCTCAATGCGGCCCAGTTCTTTGAATACCATATCAAAACCGGCGGAAGTATCAAGCATGGAAACCGGCGCCTCGCCGTTAAAAACAACGCCCGGCGTTTTAACCCATAATTTAAACTTATCCATGGAACCGAACACTTCCTCGCCGCGGGTGTACAGGCGGGCAAGCTCAACGGCCTTTTCGGCGTATTCAGTTTTTATAATGGCATCATCATCATAACGCTGCAGGGTACGCTCAGAAATATGGAGAATATTGGATAGCTCCTGGATGTTTAATGATATTTTTTTTGCTAACGACAACAAAACCCGTTTAGGGAAACCCTCACGGGCAAACCGCACGATATCAAAATCATTAGATAACTTTATTGATTTTGACCCGCCCAGTAAATTATAAAATGGATTAACAACACCAGTTGTAACGTATGCTGCCATTGGCTCATTAACTGTAGCAGGGGGGATATCTTTTACCTTATACGACATATGGTCAAAAATAAATACTTTTTGTCGCAATATCAAATTATTCTGCAATAATTAGAAAATAATTCTTCTTCCCTTTTTGGGCTACCAAATACTTACCATTTAACAGGTTATCAGCCTTATAAACCTCATCTATAGAAGAAATTTTTACCTTATTCATAGCGGTTCCGCCACCTTGTATCATCTTTTTCGCCTCGCCTTTCGACGGAAAAACAGATGTATGTACTGCAAGCAAATCCAACACATTTAATCCCTGCTGCAATTCGCTTAATTTAATAGCATAGTTTGGAACACCATCAAATAAACCAAGTACTTCATTATCCTTTAGTTCATTCAGAAACTCGATACCAACGTTGCCAAATAAAAACTCAGACGATTTTATGGCTTTTTCATATTCGGCCTCACCATGAACCCGGGTTGTAATATCTTTCGCCAATGCTTTTTGCAACGTCCTTAAATGTGGCGCGGCATCCTGCTCAGTTTCCAGGCTTTCGATAGTTGAATGATCAAATAGCGTGAAAATCCGGATATAAGTTTTGGCATCTGCATCACTTGTATTTAGCCAAAACTGGTAAAATTGATAGGGCGACGTTTTTTCAGGATCGAGCCAGATATTGCCGCCTTCGGTTTTACCGAATTTGCTTCCGTCTGCCTTCTTTATCAGCTGCGTGGTAATTGCGTAAGCTTCGCCCCCGTCTTTACGACGGATCAGTTCAGTTCCGGTAACGATATTGCCCCACTGATCCGATCCACCCATTTGCAGGGCACAATTATAATTTTTCCATAAGTAATAAAAATCATAACCCTGCACCAGCTGATAAGTAAATTCAGTAAACGACATACCTGTGTCGCCGCCTATCCGGTTTTTAACCGAATCCTTCGCCATCATATAATTAACCGTGATGTGCTTACCAACATCGCGGATAAAATTCAGAAAAGTAAAATCCTTGAACCAGTCGTAGTTATTCACCATTTCGGCGCTATTCGTACCACAGTTAAAATCAAGAAACTTTTCAAGCTGAGCTTTGATGCCCTGTAAATTATGCTGTAAAGCATCTTCAGATAATAAATTTCGCTCCTGCGACTTACCCGAAGGATCACCAACCATACCGGTAGCGCCACCAACCAGCGCAAACGGCTTGTGCCCGGCACGCTGAAAGTGGATCATGGTCATGATCTGCGCCAGGCTGCCCACATGCAGCGAATCGGCGGTTGGATCAAATCCAATGTAACCTGAAACCAATCCCTTATTTAACAAGTCTTCGGTTCCGGGCATAATATCATGCAGCATGCCCCGCCAGCGTAATTCTTCAACAAAGTTCATATATATAAATGTGCAGAT
>CAZZUU010000122.1:0-9961 GCA_964657275.1 uncultured Mucilaginibacter sp.
ACGGGCGGCAAATATGTATCTTATACTGAAACTTACGAGATCACATTTGTTATCATCGCTTTTTACCGGTTTATAACCGCGCAAAACAAAACGGATTATTATATAAGCGGCCTGTTGGCTGCTATTGGCTTCGGGTTCAGGCTTTCGGCCTTGATGGGGATAATCGCATTGCTGATCGCATCGTTACATAAAAAAAGGTCAGATTCATTTTTATTTTGTGCGGGAATACTAACGGTTTTTTTTCTCCTTATGGCGATTGCCTTTGTAGCCGGGATAAATACCGACCAATTGTTTACTTACATGTTTGCCGATAATTTTGGCCATGGCAGCGCCACAGATCATGGGTTTATATGGAAAGTTCACAACTTTACCGATAAATTCTTTTACTCGGGCCTGGTATTGTTTTATCCGCTCGCAATTGCATATGTTTTTATCAAAAGGAAAACCGACTTGTTTGTTTTATGGCTTTTCCTGGTGTTTATCGGGATTAACATCGTCGGAATTTACGACACCGTACACTTAAAAGAACTGTTACCTGCTTTTTCTTTAATTAACGCCTTTGCAGTAAGTCATTTGATAAGGTATTTCAATATCTCGTATTCGGCTGCGATGGTTGTATTATGGATTATCTTCTTCCCCAAATCAATTGAGCCTTTGTATAACCTAAAAGAAATATTGTCGGCTACCGCAGAAAGACCTTCGCCAAATTGTGTGCGGCCTTATGTGATCCCTGATGAAGGAACCCGGAAAAAATTGGGCTGGTGGATAAAGTCAAATACCATGGAACGCGACAAAGTTTATATTGCCGGTTATGGTGCACAAATACAGGTTTATTCCGAAAGGTTATCGCCCAGCGTTTATTTTAACGTAACCCAAACCGGTATTGCAAAGGCGCAATTATACCAGGACCTGCAAAATAATGAACCGGAAATGCTCCTGGTACCGCTGTTCCAGGATTATAAACAAACCGTGGATAAGGACCTGCGCGTTTTTGTTGATGACCTGGCGGCAAAAGATTATTATTTGGACAGGTGTATGTACAGCTATAATATTTTCAGGATAAGGAAATAGTTCGGCTCAACAATTGATATCGGGGCAACCCGCTAAAGTTTTAAAACGTAATTCAAATGGTGTATAACGGTTCCTGGCAAACATAAATGAAGAATATTCTTTTTACACATTCTTATTTTCTCCGGTTTGATCCCAAACAATGGAAGATGGGGCAGCCATACCCGCCGTTGGGCACGCTGTATGCTGCGTCGCTTATGCGCGAAAATCAATACCGGGTTTCACTATTCGATACCATGTTTGTAAGCGACCCCGAAGGGGTGAGGGTCGAAATAGAAAAAAATAAGCCGGATTTTTTTGTGATCTATGACGACGGGTTTAACTATCTCACCAAAATGTGCCTCACTAACATGCGGGAAGCTGCATTTAACATGTGTAAAATAGCGAATGCCGCAGGATGTAAGGTAATAGTTTCAAGTTCCGACGCTACAGATTGTTATGCAACCTATCTGAATGAAGGCGCCGATTTTGTGATTATCGGTGAAGCTGAACACACCTTATTGGAATTGATAGAAAGCATAGAAATCGGAATTGAAGATTATTCCACTATAAGAGGGCTTGCTTTTCTACAAGACGAAAACGTTGTAAAAACACCTGGCCGCCCGGTTTTAAAAGACCTGGATAGTTTGCCATTGCCCGCGTGGGATTTGGTTGATATGGAACAATACCGGCAAACCTGGATGAGCCATGCCGGGTATTTTTCGTTAAATATGGGTACCACCCGCGGTTGCCCCTTTAAATGTAACTGGTGCGCAAAACCAATTTATGGCAACAGGTACAATTCAAGAAGTCCCGAAAATGTAGTCAAAGAGATCAGGCTGCTTAAAGAAACCTATCACATGGACCATATTTGGTTTTGTGATGATATTTTTGGTTTGAAGCCCGGGTGGGTAATTGGGTTTGCCCAACTGCTGCGAAAGGAACAACTGGAGATCAGGTTCAAGATACAGTCACGCGCAGATCTGCTGGTGCAAGAAGCTACGGTAAAGGCCCTCGCAGCTTCGGGCTGTGAAAATGTATGGATAGGAGCGGAGAGCGGTTCCCAACAGGTTTTGGATGCGATGGACAAGGGGACTACAGTTGCGCAAATTCGTGAGGCTACGTTATTAATGAAACAGGAGGGGATTAAGCCTTCGTTTTTTATCCAGTTTGGTTACCCAGGGGAGTTAAAGGACGATATTGAGCTAACCATCAACATGATAAATGACTTGCTGCCTTTTGAAATAGGTATTTCGGTTTCTTACCCGTTGCCGGGAACGTCATTTTATGATAAGGTGAAAGATGACCTGAAGAAAAAAACCAACTGGACGGATTCTGACGAGATGGCCTTGATGTTCAGCAATACATTCCCCCCGTCTTATTATAAACAACTGCACCGTTATGTGCATCAAAATTACCATAAACACCTCGCAAAAAACAGCCTGGATAAACTGATCAAAAACCCGTTTAATACTAACCTTAAAGGTATCAGGAAGGCATTGTCAGTATTTTACCATACCCCGGCTACGCTTATTGAAAAGTTGAAATTAGAAAAGTTGGAGGGGGCGTGATGATAGAAACCATCAGGGCGACGATCAACGAGCAGCAGGCAGAAACCGCCTTCACCAAACAGTCGGGTATCTTTGATGAATTATATTCCGGCAATACCATTGTCAATTACAAACGTGACAGGGTGCGGGCGCATGTTTTAAGCTTTTTGCAAGCATGTAGCTCCATTCTTGAACTGAATAGCGGCACGGGCGATGACGCGCTGTTTTTTGCGCGAAATGGTCATAAAGTGCATGCTACAGATATATCAACAGGTATGCAGAGGCAACTTCGACGTAAAGTTGAAGACGCCGGAATGGAATCACAGGTGAGTAATGAGTTGCGCTCTTATACTAAACTAACCGACCTAAAAAACAAAGGTCCGTACGATCTTATATTTTCCAATTTTGCAGGGCTAAACTGCACCGATCAATTAGATAAGGTTTTGGCTTCGTTTTCTGATTTGTTAAAACCTAATGGCGTTGTTACGCTGGTTATTTTGCCGAAATTTTGTTTGTGGGAATCGCTATTGGTTTTTAAAGGAAAATTCAAGACGGCCTTCCGGAGATATTTTAGTAGTAACGGCAGTGCCGCACATATTGAAGGTACTTATTTTAAGTGCTGGTATTACAACCCCTCATTTGTAATAAAACATCTTAAAAATGAGTTTGATATTTTAGGTGTGGAGGGTTTGTGTACCATCGTTCCGCCATCGTATATCGAGCACTTTGCAGAAAAGCATCCCAAAGTTCACCGCTTTTTAAAGGCAAAGGAGGATAAGCTAAAATCAACATGGCCGTGGAAATACATCGGCGATTATTATATTATCTCGCTTAAAAAGAAGGCCGTTTAATAATAGCCTATTTCAATGTTCTTTTTTCCACGCCTTCGTTAGTTATTTTAACGGGCAGTATCAATCCATCTTTATCAAAATACATGTGGTCGATGCATACTTCGCGATGGTTGCCGTCGGTTGTATTTAGCGGACGGCGATGGTAAACAATATACCAATCGTCCGTACCCGGGATATTAATAACCGAGTGATGCCCGGCACCGGTTGCAATCTTTGGGTTTTGCTGTAATATCTTCCCTATCCGTTTGAAAGGCCCGAATGGTGAGTCACTTATGGCATAGGCGACGCTGTAATCGGGGCCTGTCCAGTCGCCTTCCGACCACATCAGGTAGTATTTACCTTTGCGTACTATCATAAATACGCCCTCTACATAATTGTCGGGCGTTATAGACTTGAATAAAGTGCCGTCAGCAAACGGCTCAAACCCGGTAAAATCTTTATTTAATTTGCCAATATTGCAGTGCTTCCAGCCGCCGTATAACAGGTAATATTGCCCGTCGACATCGTGGAAAACAAACTGGTCGATTGGCTGCGCGCCGTTATAGAATTTATCCACCAGGGGTTTACCAATATGGTCGATAAATGGCCCTGCCGGCTTATCGGCTACAGCCACACCAATACCACCCAACTGGCTATTGTTTTGAATATCGTTGGCGCCAAAAAATAAATAGTACTTGCCATCCTTCGCGGTGATAGATGGCGCCCATATAGAATAAGCCGCCCATTTTACATCCTTAATATCTAAAACGTGCTCGTGTTTTTCCCAGTGTACCAACTCTTTTGATGAAAAGGCGTTCAGGAATGTTTGTTTAAGGTATTGGGGGTTGATGGTATTCTTCTGAAGTTTTAATTGCTCATCTGATATAGAAGCGGAGCGGTCCGGCGTACCGAAATCATCTGAATAAGTTGGGAAAATCCAATAGGTTTTATTGAAAATCCGCGCTTCGGGATCTGCGTACCACCCCGGAAATACTGGGTTGCCGGATTTTTCTTTACGTTTTTGCGAAAACGAATAACTGCACAATAAAAAGCAGGCGATTATCAGGAGGAGGCCTTTCTTCATCACTATCACTTTATGGATTTATAATTGGTATATTAACTTGTAAAATAGTTAATACTTTGTCCACAAAGCTAACTAATAATATTTGACAGATAGTGATGTACTGCGGAAGTCGCAAAAAATCGCATTTAAATAAATAATCTTTCCATTAGCCTGAGAGGATTTGAACGTTAAAAAGTAAGCGTCATGCCGAATTTATTTCGGCACCCCACTGGATATTCACGCCAGTCAGGATAAAAAACTTGCCTGTAACAGACTCATCCGATGTTTACTTGTATGTGGGGTGCCGAAATAAATTCGGCATGACCATTTGTTTGTTAAACGACTTTCGAAGCGGAAGCAGGTTAGTTTGCGATGCTGTCTTCGTATCGCTGCAGGAGTTGCGATAATTTGTTTTCGTACCGGGTAAGGAGCTTTCCCTGGAAATTTGCAGGATCGGGTTTGGCGAAGTGTTTACCGGTTAACATTCCCAAAATTACCCCATGATTGTTTACCTTTTTCTGGAAAGTTTTTTTCAACCAACGGCGGGCGGTAGTCCTCATCATTGCATCATCAATACCATTGCCTAACTTATTGTTAAGGAGGAGTTCAAAAAGATTTTTAAAGAAAAGGCGTTTTACCCGTTTAGCGCACGCGATGCGCATATTTTTATTAGGGATAAAATCCCTGATCCAGGTATTTGCGGCGTAAAATTTTTCGAACACCAGGTCGCCCTGCAATGGTATAAGCGTACCTACTTCAATAGCGGTGTACACACTCTTTTCCACAATTTCCAGCTCCTGTTCATCGATGTAATAATTCATGCAAAAGTAATCCTGCTTATTAACCAAAAAGGTAAGTTTTTTAAAAGCATGCATCAACGTACGGGCAATCCAAAGCCTGTTTTTTTCGGTTATAATAAACAGATCGATATCAGATTGTTCATCAGCGTAATTTTTGGATAGTGAGCCGGATATGGCTATGCCACGAACATACGGGAACCTAATCAATATCTTTCCCACTTTTTCCGCTATCTTAATCAGTTCTTCCGCTTTTTTATTGCCATCGTTGCGTCGCAATACCAGGTAATGATCGTTTTTAAGGGTGTAGAAAGTGTCAAACTGGTAAATTATTCCGCTTTTGAGCAGGCAGCTTAAAGCATCGTCAAATACCTCGTAATCGCATTTGCGTTGAAGGAATAGGTAGACCTCGCCCCTGGTAATTGGGTAATTAAACAAGTCGAAATAAGCCAGGGTGGCTAATATGTCTTCTTTTATCGCTGACAGGTCTTTATGCATTGCGGGGTATGATCTGTTATGCATGATCGGCTTTCAATTAAAATCTTATAATGATGACGCATGTACCAGTTGTTTGGTTGCCTCAACCCTATTATTTAACATAGTTGGTAATGGTTTGGTGATCGATTTTTTAACATCCCATGAAAAAGTAAAAAATGAAAAGAAAAAGGCATAAAATATGATCCCTTTGTCAACATCGAGCAGGTTTTCAGAAGCGGATACGAAGGTGACGACAAGTAAAAAAGTGAAAAAAAGAATATCCTTTCGTTTTAGCGAAACCACAAAGCCCCAGGTAAGTGTTGCTACATAAATTAATAAGCCGATGATACCCGATTTTATCAGGAAGCTGAGATATTCGCTGTGCGTATTTAACCTGTTAAGATAGGAGTTATATAGTTTTCTATTAAAGAAATCTTCCTGCAAAAGTCCGATCTCTGAGCCTGCCCCGTATCCGATTATTGGTTTTTTGCCAATCAATCCGAGCGAGACCTTCCATCTAGCCAGCCGGGTATCATCGGTGCGCCCGGTTACCGTTGTCGACAGGTCTTCCTTAAATCCCTTTACATACCTATCGCGAAAAGCACCCGAACCTAAAACGGCAGCAGTTAATAAAATAGTTATGAAAGCCGATGCCAACAGGAATTGCGTTTGTTTAGCGCCGGTTAGCAAAAAGAACGGAATAGCGATATTTACTGCAACAATGAAAGCAAAAACCACTGACTTCGCGCCAAGCTGTATCACGCCCCCGGAAAGGATCAGGCAGCAGCATAAATAGAACAGTGTTTTACCAATGGATTGCTTTTTTAATAAAAGCGTTAGCATGTAAATCAACGCTAATGCCACCTGCATTGAAAAGAAGGTGGCGTGTATTGCTATTGGCTGCGAAAAATTATGGTTGGTAAAATAGCTTGAAAACAGCAACGACATGGGAAGATGGTAATGCCCGATTGTTGCCAGGGCATCATAATAGAGATAGGTTATGGTGAGGGTGCAAATTAATGCAAGGGCCAGCAGCAAATTAGGCCGGTATTTTTTTACATCGAGCGGGTTGATGCAAAACAATAAAGGGAAAAGCAATAAGGTGATTTGTTTGCCCCACTCCTGGTAGGCGACTGTTGGGTTTATAGTATAAATGGTACTTAGCAGCGTTACAATAAATACAGAAGTTAAAATTAGCGTACGGAATTTAAATACAGGTTTGATATCACCTGGTTTTAAATGAATGAAAGTATGTATGGCAAAACTTATTAAAATAAGATGGCTGTAAAACAAATTAAAAGGCAAACTAACCATAAACAAAAGCAAATGGTAGTAGCTGATTTTGTTAGCCAGGTTATCCTTAATGAGCAATAACCCGTTCATTGTTTGTGGAGTAGCATTCCATAATAAATTCTTCGTATTGATCGATGATCTTTTCCCAGTTAAACTGGTATTTAATTTTATGAAGGTTGTTGTTCACCATTGTTTTTTCATTTTCTTCTCTTTGAACGGTTTCTACCAATGTTTGTACATCGTTGGCCGTCGAGAAATAAAACGCATCCTGGTGCAGTACCGATTTATTAAATGGATTGTTATGGGCGGCTATCAAAGCTTCGCTTGCCATAGCCTCCAGTAATGAAGGGTTAGTACCGCCAACACTATGCCCGTGAAAGTACAAGTAGGAATTATTTTGCAGCGCCCTTACCTTCGCCGTATTGAAAATTGCGCCTTTAAACTGGATGCGATCATCGTTATTGAATTTATTGGTGATGAATTTCCCAAACCTGTTACCGGTATCACCCAATACTTTAAAAGCTCTTTGCGAATTACTGTTGTTAAAACCTTCTAAAATGGTTTCGATGTTGTTTTCGGGTTCCATTCTTGCCATCAGTAAGAAATAATCTTCCTTAATGGCATCTTTCTTATCAACCTGTTCGCGTTCTTCTTCCGAGAACAGATCCGCACCATAAGGAATATATTTACTTTCCACCTGGTATTTTTCGCTCAGGTAGTTTTTTATGATGCGCGAGTCGGAGATGTAAAACTGGCTGTGTTTTACGGCCAGCTTTTCGGCGTATTTCAAAAATTGCTGTACTGGTTTTGAGTATTTCGACCGCTTCCACTCCAGGCCGTCCATGTTGGTGATGATGGTGCTTTTTTGTGGATACAGCCTGCCCCAAATTGACGAGCTGGTGTAACCCATTAATAATACCACGTCGAACTTTCTTTTTTTTGCATCAAGCAGGCAGTTAAAATCATAAATAAATTGCCCGGCCGTGCCAACCAGGTATTCAGGGTCATAACAATGCCTTATCTCAACGCCGTTCCAACTGTTCTCCTGGTAGGGGTGATTGTGCGAGTTGTAAACCGTTACTGAGTGCCCTCTTTTAGCCAGCCCTTCCGAAACATATTCCGAGATATGCTCAAAGCCCCCGTAATAATTCGGTACCCCTCTTGTTCCTAAAATTGCAATTCTTAATTTCATGTTATCGTTGATAATTGATATGCCTTTAATGTTTGCATTGCCGCCTGTTTCCAGGTGTATTGCTTCAATATTTTTTCACGAAAATTTTCATTGAATGTGGCCGAGCTTGCTTTCTCCACTGCATCAAGGATGCTTTGAGGAGTTGCCGGATCGCAGTAGAAAGCATCGTCGCCGAAATACTCCCGGGTATCGCCTTTCTCTGTTATTACGATGTTGCAGCGCATAACCGCGGCCTCAATTGAGCTTAAGCCGGTTGTTTCAAACCAACTGGGCAATATGTGTACTTTGGCCCGCTTGTAATATTGCAATAACTCATCCTGCGGAACATGACCTATAAAACTGATATTACCGGCTGCCAGATTTTTGCATTCGCGGTAGTAACTTTCCTGGTTGGGGGCGTAAGCACCAATAATTAATAGGCGAAACCGCGTATTATTTAATGCCCTTATCAGGTTAAGCTGATTTTTTATACCCTCTATCCGCGCCACGCAAATCACAAGGCATTCATTCTTTTTTATCTTATCGCTGCATTGAAACAGCGCAGGATTAATGCCATTGGGCACAACCATATAATCAACATTGCAATCGTAATTTTTCATTACCCTTCTGTATTCCGATTCGGAATTAGGTAATATCATCGCTGCGCTTCGTAATATTTCAACTATGCTTCTCCGCTGGCCCTTCCAGGTATATTCAAGGCTTGACAGGTAGTCTTTTCCAAGTACCCAACGCGCAATGGTTTTAATATATTCGATACTGTCCGCCGTAAACCAGCCGAAAATTTTACCTATTCCCTTACGGTGATGCTTGTCATACTCGCTGTAATTGCATAAAATTGTTGAAACAACGAAAGGTATTTTAGTCCGCTTACTGTGATAAAGAATATCCGCAGGGCGTATGATATTAAAAAAATGAAGAAGGCTGTAGTCACTATATGGTATTTCTTCATGTGCCAGGAGTACGTCGGCACGTACGCCCATTGTGGAAAGCTGCCGGGCCGTTTGCTCAATTTGAACGGTATCACCGCCCGGAACGCTGAATAAGGTCGACCTGGTTATAAAGGCCACTTTGATTATTTTTTTATCTATTACCATTTGCCCGGAATAATTTTGTGAAGCCAGTTGATAAACCTTTCGGGGAAGTAACTTACTGTATAAAGCAGGTAGTTATCAAACCGAAGTGGCTGCAACGCGATTGCCCTTACTACATTTAAGCGCGCTTTTTCGGGCTGATAATTGTTTACCAGGAATTTTTTACCGCATAATGCATAATAGGCGCCTTCCTTTTTTTTCGGTGAATTGTTTTTCCAGCCGATCTCCTGCAGCTCTATCCCTTCGGAAGCGGTTATACTTCGTTTTTTTAGTGTCGAATATTTTATTGAGCGAAACTTGCGGGTATGCCATTTTTCATCAATCGTTATCGACTCGGGATTGAGCCTTACCTTTATGAGCGGCTGCGACAGGTTGCAAGCCTTTTCATTTTTCAAGATATTCACCCATAAAAAGTGGTCTTCAAAGGTGTAGGCATGTTCGTTATAACCTCCATTTTTTACTACTACCTCCTTTTTGTAAAATACGCTGGAGTGTATAAACGGGCACACAGAATATTTTAACTCCTGTATTTCCTCGTTCAGGTGCCCTTGCGGATGATGGGTAAAAATAAAATGACCATTGGCGTCGATATATTCAGCCGCTGAACCGACCACGCTGTAC
>CAZZUU010000123.1:0-9928 GCA_964657275.1 uncultured Mucilaginibacter sp.
ATACAACAGACGGTTCCCTGCCAACTTTGGCATCCCCGAAAATGGAGCCTGAAATTACACTGGCAACTGCGGGTAAAGTAACAGCCAGGCAATTCACAAACAGGGCCAGGTATGACAATACGGTCACCGGCGAATTTAAAATAGGCACAATTGCGCCCGTAGAAAAAGCAAAAAATGCTAAAGCCGGCGGCCTAAGCTATAAATACTACGAGGGCAACTGGAATAAACTGCCCGACTTTGATAAACTAACACCTGTTAAGACCGGCACAATTGATTCCGCTTTTAATTTTGGCAAACTACCCCGTAAAGAGCATTTCGGGTTGTTATTTGAAGGTCAAATCGAAATTAAGGAAGACGGCTATTATATTTTTATAATAGGTTCTGACGATGGTGCAAAGCTGTATATTGGCAATAAATTATTAATTGACAATGATGGCCTGCATTCGTCGGACGATCTTAAATCATACATCTTGCCGCTCTCAAAGGGCTTTTATCCCGTAAGGCTTGAATATTTCCAAAAAGAAGGGGGAAGCGATTTGAGGTTAAAATATCTTACGCCCTCTATTTTCAACACCAAAAACCCAATTGATGTGCCGCTTAACCTGCAATACAGCACTAATTAAATTTCTGATGCCAATAGAAAACCCGGAGTGCGTTGGCAAACCGGGCTTCCATTATAGGTATAAAAATCTTTTAGCAATATTGTTCAAACGCGCCGATCAAATTATCTGCAATCATTTGCGCCGGGCGGCCTTCTATTTGATGGCGTTCGATAATATGAACCAGCTTGCCATCTTTAAATAAAGCCATAGCAGGCGATGATGGTGGGTAAGGCAGCATGTAAGCACGCGCCTTGTTAACCGCTTCGGCTTCCATACCAGCAAATACAGTTACCAGCTTGTCGGGGTGTTTTGCACTCTGGGCAGCTATCCTTGCAGCAGGGCGTGCATTGGCCGCAGCGCATCCGCAAACAGAATTTACCATTACAAACACTGTGCCTTCGCTTTCAATAGCCTTTGTAACTGCATCGGCATCCTTTAACTCTTCAAAACCTACTTTCGTAAGATCTTCCCGCATAGGGGCCACTAAATATTCTGGATACATGGTTTCTTTTTCTAAAATATGAGCTGCAAAAATAACAAATGATTAATAGTTACAATTTAAAAGTTAGAATAATAACAATCTGCTGACTTATTTCGTTAAAAGCCGCAGAGTCCGGAAGTTTGAATTTTCAGGTTTGCTGAAACTTTTAAGCTCCCCGGACTTGACTAATGTTTATTGTTAAATAAAATTGTTTTTTTAGGTGTAATCCCTATATTGCAATCCCTAAAATTTATTGGAATGAGATCAAAGCCTGCTGACATCAGTACAGTAATTATAGTAAATAAGAGCAAACAACGCACTCTTCAGGTAAAAACCAAACATCTTGGCAGACTAAAACACTATGCTTCGGGCATTGTACTTGTTATAGTGTTACTTTCAGGTTCCATAATTTATTTAAGGGCTCAAAACAAACGGCAGGAAGAAGAAAAAAAACAACTTATTTCTCAAATAACCAAACTTAAAGGCGCTATGCCGGTTGCGGTAGCCCAGGAAAATAAAACAGCCAATGCGCAAACTTACATACAGGGAATTGAGAGTAAGCTGCAAAAAATAAACGATTATTTAAGAAACCGCGGCCTTAAAGGCTTCGCAACAAATGCAGTTGGGGGGAACGGTAATGCTGAAGCCTCAAAGCTTACAGATGAAGAAACCTATTCGTTATACGATGAATATTTAAGCCGCCTGGTGCATACTGTTGCCTTTACGCCGATGGGCTATCCGCGTATCAGCTCATTAACCTCATTTTTCGGCTATCGGAGCGATCCTTTCAATTCGGCCCATGCCGAATTTCACCCCGGTATCGACTTTAAAGGTAACCGCGGCGACGAAGCCAAATGCACGGCTAACGGTACCGTAGTTTTCGCTGGCTGGTACGGTGGTTACGGTAATTGCGTACGTATTTCACACGGCAATAACCTCGAAACATTATACGGGCATTTGTCGCGCATCACGGTAAAAGTTGGGCAGCAAGTTACTGCAGGCCAAAAGGTTGGCGAAGTTGGATCAACGGGTCATTCAACCGGCACACATTTACATTACGAGATCCGCAAAAACGGTAAAGCAATAAACCCGGCAAAATTTTTGTCATTAAATAATTAATCCCTATCAATCATGGCATTTTTTTCGAAAAAAGACAATGTTGCTTTGGATCTTCAATCCATATCAACACTCATTAGTGAAGGCTGCATTTTGGATGGTAACCTGCGGGCGCCGGCATTTGCCCGTATAGACGGCCAGGTAACAGGCGATGTATTTGTTGACGAAGGATTGATATTAGGTGAAAAAGGATCGATACAGGGAAATGTAGTTACTAAAGAGATGGTTGTTTATGGCACTGTTAACGGAAATCTGCAGGTAAACTCTCTCGAAATAAAAGCAACCGGCAAAGTAAGCGGTGAAATAAGGACGCAAACCCTTGCTGTTGAAAATGGCGCTGTTTACAACGGAAACCTCTCTATGACCCAAAATCATAAACTCGCTCAAACCCATAAGTTAAGAGAGCCCGCCCAAAAAGTGATTGAAGTTGGTTGATGGGGTTAGATCCAGTTGATTGGGTTGAATGGGTTAGATTTAGTTGATAAGGTTAAAGAGTTCATGGATCATGGTTGATGGTTCATAGCCGTTTGATTTCAATAGTTTGAATCATTCTCATAGTCAACTCATTCAACCCAATCTAACTTATTTCAACTCAATCAAGTTAACAAACCAAATTTCGTTTTCACAAACCTATACCTTAACTTTGCAAAAAAAATTGAAAGATATGTCGTCAGTTGAAACTACCTATGTTAAATACAAAGTAAAAGATTTTTCATTGGCTCCATGGGGCCGTAAAGAAATTGAATTAGCTGAGGCTGAGATGCCGGGCTTAATGGCGCTCCGTAAAGAGTACGGGCCGTCGAAAGCACTAAAAGGCGCGCGCATTGCAGGTTGCCTGCACATGACCATCCAAACCGCTGTTTTAATTGAAACGTTAATTGAGCTTGGCGCAGAAGTTACCTGGTCGTCATGTAATATATTTTCAACCCAGGATCATGCGGCCGCAGCTATCGCTGCTGCAGGTGGCGCTGTTTATGCCTGGAAAGGCATGAATGCCGAAGAATTTGACTGGTGCATTGAACAAACTTTATTTTTTGGCGAAGACCGCAAGCCGTTGAACATGATATTGGATGACGGCGGCGATTTAACCAATATGGTTTTGGATAAATATCCTGAGTTGATCCCGGGAATAAAAGGTTTATCAGAAGAAACTACTACAGGTGTACATCGCCTATATGAGCGCATGAAAAACGGTACCTTACCGATGCCTGCTATAAACGTGAACGATTCGGTTACCAAATCGAAATTTGATAATAAATATGGTTGTCGTGAGTCGTTGGTTGACGCTATCCGTCGTGCAACTGACGTAATGATGGCCGGTAAAGTAGCCGTGGTTTGCGGTTATGGAGATGTGGGTAAAGGTTCCGCCGATTCATTGCGTAACGCAGGTGTGCGTGTAATCGTTACCGAAATTGACCCAATATGCGCCCTTCAAGCTGCTATGGAAGGTTTTGAAGTTAAAAAGCTTTCGACAGCTATTACCGAAGCTGATATCGTGGTTACCGCAACCGGTAACATGAACATTGTGCGCGAAAAGCATTTCCGTGCGTTAAAGGATAAAGCGATCGTTTGTAATATAGGCCACTTCGATAACGAAATTGACATGGCCTGGTTAAACGGAGCTTATGGCAACACCAAAATAGAAATTAAACCGCAGGTTGATAAATATACCATCGACGGCAAAGACCTTATTGTTTTAGCTGAAGGCCGTTTGGTAAACCTTGGCTGCGCAACCGGGCACCCGAGCTTTGTAATGAGCAACTCGTTTACCAACCAAACCCTCGCACAACTGGAGCTTTGGAACAATGGCGATAAATACGAAAACCAGGTTTACACACTTCCAAAACACCTTGACGAAAAAGTAGCCCGCCTACACCTTGCTAAAATTGGTGTTGAACTGGAAGTTTTAGATAAGGACCAGGCTGATTACATTGGTGTAGCAGTTGAAGGTCCGTTTAAACCGGAGTACTACAGGTACTAAGTCAAAAGTAAAAATTCAAAAATAAAAAAGGGCATGGTTTCTAGATCATGTCCTTTTTTTGTTGTGCAACCATCAATCTCCCCGCGCGCCCGTTGCGAGGAACGAAGCATATTGCTATGGTATCTTTACCGCTTTCTCAAACCCACCAAAATCATCCACATTCATTAAAATGGAATTGTATTCCTTGCTGGCTCCGTAGAGTTTATTAACCTTAACGGGATCTTTAAAAGTGATCAGCACGTTGCCGTGGCTTTTGGTGATGCCGCCTTTAAAATAATCATCTGTAGACTTATGGTCGTAAGTTATTTTCTCGATAGACCTGATATTGCTTAAATCGGTATTTGCACTCCAGCGTAGTCCAAGGCGCAGGATGAGTTTGTCTTCGGTAATCAGTACCTTTCGTTTCAGGATTGCCGATAGGTCGGCAATGAATAATATTAACCCATACGATGAAAGCAGGGTTACGATCAATGCGGCGGTATGGCTCCACTTCCTCAATAAAAAGTGAAACGCCACAATTTCAACCAGTACTGCCAGCAGAAATATACACCAGAGTGCAATGTAGCCGCTTTCTTTATGAGTAGTGAACACCGAACCTTCTTCGATTGATGATTTCTCTTTTTTCCAAAATAATAAGCCATAACGCAGTACTGCCAGTTCAGAGGCTAATACTTTTATAAGAAAAGTATCTCCAAGCACCTCAGCCATCCCAGCCCGCAGGTTATAAATAGGGTCGGCAAAATGTAACTGATGAGTTTTATAAGCCGCGCGGATCTTATTGAACTTAGTAACTGCATAAACAATAAAAAGAATCTCGACTAAAAAAGTAAGTTTTCGTAACTCCAGTACGTATTGCCGTTGTTGCGGGGGTAGCAATACATAAGCAATAACACAGCACAAGCTAAAAATAAGTATTATACTTTTAACCGGAACCTTCAGCGGGCGCACAATGATTAAATAATAAAGTGCCGGAACGGTTATGGTAAAGTCGGCCAATAAACCATTGGCGATCTTGTTTCTGGCAGCAGCCGGAACAAGGTGCAGCATAAAAGTTCCGCCCAAGAAAATAGTCATTACTATAGCCGTGATCAATAAAATATTACGGTTTAATTTTAATTGAATTGCGGTCATAAACTAAATGCCTGTAATTTGATAAACTGCCTATAATAGCAGGTGATTTGCATGCCGGATTTGTGATCATACCTGCATGTATTAAAGTTAACAAAATCTTGCTGTTATGACGGTAAGACGTCCTGATTTGTTACATTATTTGAAGAGTTAATTTATGGGAGCAAATAAAAAAAGCCCCGATAAATCGAGGCTCATATATTAAATATTGGCTTTTTATTACACTGAAAAGGAAGTCCCGCAACCGCAAGTACTAGCCGCATTTGGATTATTGAAAGTAAAACCACGGGCATTCAGGCCATCCTGAAAATTTATTTGCATACCTACAAGGTATAAACCGTGTGCCTTATGCATAAATACCCTTAGGCCGTCGATGATATATTCCTGGTCGCCGTCTTTTTTCTGATCAAAACCCAATACATAGTTCATGCCCGAACAACCGCCGCCTTCAACGCCTACGCGCAGGCCGAAATCATCCCCCAATTCTTGCTGATCCCTTAATTTAAACAGTTCTTTTACAGCTCCTTCGGTAAAAGTTACGGGTGCAGGAGCATTTTCAACAACAGTACTCATCTTATTTTCAATTAACTACACAAATATAAGGTAAAATGCGGATTTTTGTTGCAGCCGGTTTATTTATGACCTCTATTTAACATTCAGTACTATGATCCCTTTCTCTTATTTTTTAGATATTTTAAAGTACACTATTGCCGGTATGGGTGTAATTTGGATAGCCTTTTACCTGTTAAAACCCTACCTGGAGAGAAACGAAAAATTACAATTACTGGAGTTCAAAAAAGCCATCAGCAACCAAACGCTTCCCCTGCGTTTACAGGCTTATGAACGTTTGGTATTATTTATCGAACGCGTTAATCCGGCTAATTTATTGGTCCGGTTAAACGGCCCTTATACGGCGGCTGAATTATACAGTATAATAGTTGACGAGATACGAAATGAATATCAGCATAATGTAACACAGCAAATTTATGTGACCGCAAGGGCATGGTCGGTGATAAAAAGGGTAAAAGAAGATACTTTGGGGATTGTAAACAGTGCATTCAAAACCTTGCCCGAAACAGCTACAGGCCTTGAATT
This sequence comes from uncultured Mucilaginibacter sp., assembly GCA_964657275.1. Classification (GTDB taxonomy): domain Bacteria; phylum Bacteroidota; class Bacteroidia; order Sphingobacteriales; family Sphingobacteriaceae; genus Mucilaginibacter. Next base: position 6,404 of record CAZZUU010000123.1, read on the forward strand.
AAGCAAAACCATATTAGGTCGTTTAAGCCAGTTGGACGATAACCCTTACGAGATCGGCGCCGGCTTGCTTAGAAAAGACCTTGAGGAGTTGTTTTAGTTTAGTAATCAGCGATTAGTGGTTGGAGATTAGGCAAAACGGCAAGAGTTGATTATTAACTTATCTCTAATCACATTATAGAAACCAATGTCCGGAAAGAAATTTACAACCACTTCAGGTATTGAAATAAAAGAGGTTTATAAAGAACCTTCCGGGATGAATGAATCGCCGGGCGAATTTCCATTTACCCGTGGTATTCAAAAAGACATGTATCGCGGCAAATCGTGGACAATGCGCCAATACGCAGGGTTTTCTACCGCTGAAGAATCTAATAAACGCTATCATTATCTATTGAGCCAGGGAACAATGGGGCTGTCCGTTGCTTTCGATCTGCCCACCCAAATCGGTTACGATTCTGACCACGAGCTTGCCGAGGGCGAAGTTGGAAAGGTAGGGGTGGCGATCGATTCGTTGGCTGACATGGAAATTTTGTTTGACGGTATTGAGCTGAAAAACATTACAACATCCATGACTATTAATGCAACAGCACCAATTTTATTGGCCATGTATATTGCGCTGGCCAAACAACAGGGTGCAGATCTGAAAGAGTTATCAGGCACAGTGCAGAATGATATATTAAAGGAATATGCCGCACGCGGCACCTATATTTACCCGCCCGAGGCTTCCATGCGGCTGATCACCGATGTGTTTGAATATTGCAGTAAAGAAGTGCCTAAATGGAATACTATATCTATCTCGGGTTACCATATTCGCGAAGCAGGGTCGACAGCGGTGCAGGAGCTGGCGTTTACCCTGGCAAACGGAAAAGCTTATTTAAAAGCTGCATTAACAAAAGGGCTTGATATTAACGTGTTCGCCAAACGGCTATCTTTCTTTTTTAATTGTCACAATAATTTTTTTGAAGAAATAGCGAAGTTCAGGGCCGCCAGGCGTATGTGGGCGCACATTACAAAACAACTGGGCGCAACCGATCCCGGTGCGCAAAAGCTCCGTTTTCATACCCAAACCGGCGGATCAACGTTGACGGCACAACAACCCATGAACAATATTGTGCGGGTAAGCAACCAGGCGCTTGCTGCGGTACTGGGCGGCACGCAATCATTACATACAAACGGGTACGATGAGGCTATTTCTTTACCGACAGAGGCCGCTGCTAAAATTGCCTTACGCACACAACAGATCATAGCCTTTGAGAGCGGTGTAACTGATACAGTGGACCCGCTTGCAGGCTCCTATTTTATCGAGGCATTAACTGATGAACTGGAAAAAGACGCGCTTACTTACATAGATAAGATTGACGCGATGGGCGGTTCGGTTAAAGCGATTGAACAGGACTACATGCAGCAGGAAATTGCAAAGTCGGCTTATGAATACCAGAACCAAATAGAGAGCGGCGATAAGATATTGGTCGGTGTAAATAAATTTACTGAACCCGGTGAGCCTGATATGAACGTATTCCGTATTGATGATTCCATTCGTGTAAAACAGGTCGAGAAAATCAATGCTTTAAAAAGCAAAAGAGATAATTCAGCAGTAAATGAATGCCTCAAACAATTGGGCGATGCCGCTAAAGGTGAAAAAAATTTAATGCCTTTTATACTTAATGCTGTCGAAAATTATGCTACCTTAGGTGAAATGGCTGATGCACTCCGTAATGTATTTGGCGAATATTAAATTATCGGTTTGAATACCCCCAAACAGATAATTCCAATCATTTTTTAATATTAGTTAAAAAAATGTTTGGGTAATTGAATTAAAAAATACACAGCTTTTTCAACGCGAAATATAATAATATATCTGAATTTCGCATCATAAAACGCTTTATTATATCATAAATTTATTTCATTAAAAAGTTAAAATTTAATTTTTTAATCCGCTTTTTTTTAGAATATTCGATGTTCCGTAGCAGTTCAAAATTATGTTTCACTGGGCGTTGGAAATCACTATTTTAGTAAAAATTATATGGAAAAAACTTGTACTAACGTTTGGAATAGCTGCCTTCAGGTCATTAAGGATAACATCCCGGCACAAAGCTTTAAGACCTGGTTTGAACCCATCAGGGCTTTACGGATGGAAGGAAGCGTTTTAACGATCCAGGTACCAAGTTTATTTTTTTATGAATGGCTCGAAGAACATTATGTTGGGTTACTGCGAAAAACAATTAAAAAACAATTAGGCGACGAAGGACGTTTAGAATACAACATAGTTGTAGAACAATCATCATCCAGTAAGCCATATACCACTAACATCCCCTCAAACGGTAATGGTGCTGAAGCTAAAAATCAGTCTATGCCGATACCAATTTCTATTAACAAGGATATAAAGAACCCTTTTGTAATACCGGGGTTAAAGAAGCTGAATGTTGATCCGCAACTTAACCGCAATTATACCTTTAGTAATTTTGTTGAGGGCGATTGCAACCGTCTTGCGCGTTCCGCAGGTTATGCTGTTGCGGCTAAACCCGGCGGCACTTCTTTTAACCCGTTAATGATATACGGTGGCGTTGGATTGGGCAAAACCCATCTTGCACAGGCTATAGGTAACGAGATAAAGCAAACACTCCCAGATAAGCTGGTGCTATATGTATCCTGCGAAAAGTTTACACAGCAATTTGTTGATGCATTAAAGCATAACAACATTAATGATTTTGTAAATTTTTACCAGGCTATCGATGTGCTCATCATGGATGATGTACATAACTTCGCCGGTAAAGAAAAAACGCAGGATTTCTTCTTCCATATTTTCAATCACCTGCATCAATCAGGCAAGCAGGTAATTATCACATCCGATAAAGCGCCAAAGGACCTGGCCGGTTTAGAGGAACGCCTTTTATCCAGGTTTAAATGGGGCCTTTCGGCAGATTTGCAGATCCCTGATCTGGAAACCCGTATGGCTATCCTTAAAAATAAAACTTACCAGGATGGTATCGAGTTATCCAACGATGTTATTGAATATGTTGCCCATAATATCGATAATAACGTTCGTGAGCTTGAAGGCGCAATGGTATCCTTACTGGCGCAGTCAACGTTAAACCGTAAGGAGATCGACCTCAACCTGGCTAAACAAATGTTGAAAAACTTTGTGAAAAACTCGTCGAAGGAAATCTCGATGGAGTATATCCAGAACCTGGTTTGCGAATACTTCGAAGTGCCGATTGAGATGGTTAAATCACAAACCCGTAAGCGCGAGATCGTACAGGCAAGGCAGATATCGATGTACCTTGCAAAAGCACATACCAAAAGCTCATTAAAATCTATCGGCCATTTCTTTGGCGGCCGCGACCACTCCACGGTGATCTATGCCTGCCAGACAGTCGAAGACCTGATTGATACTGACAAGAAATTTAAGGGGTATGTGGCTGACATTCAGAAAAAGTTGAAGATGTCGTAACTGGCCCTATATTAAAATCTAACGAAAGCCCTGCACCTTTGTGCAGGGCTTTTATTTTATTCATAATTAAAAAAGGC
>CAZZUU010000124.1:0-9904 GCA_964657275.1 uncultured Mucilaginibacter sp.
GACGCCAGCATCAGTATGAAGATGACTATAGTCCGTTGGTTTGTCTTTTGATGCTGCTGGCTGGTTTTCTCAGCATCTGCTGTTAACTTATCGTTTTGTTCCCTGAGCTTATTAATTGTCCGCTCGAAGCCGATGTTGGTTTCTTCTGTTTCCTTCGACTGGCTTTGAACCTGGGTTTGCTGAAAAGTACGGTATTCCAATAATATTTTTAGTTGCTTATATATCGCATCATCGGTTTTAACAATATCCATTAAAATATCATTCGACCTGCGGATATCTTTTTTAGTTTGAAAGCCAAAAATTCCGGTATGCTTGCTTAAACTCGAATCATATTGACCAAACTTTTGACTTCGTTGTGCCAGCATTTCGTTTATTTTTTGCCGCTGTAATTGATAAGCTATCGAATCGCTGTTGGTTTGCGCAACAGAGCAAAGCGGTAAAAGGCAAATAAAAATGAGGAGGATCGGTCTTTTCACTTTTCTTCAACAGCAATGATGAATTATAGTTTTTATAAGGGGTCAAAATCAATAATCACGCTGTCGCCAAGGTTAAGCCCGAGCAGGCCGCTTGCGTTGCCTTTGTTTATTGCGATTTCCAGGTGGTCGCTTATACCGAACAGGCAAAGCTTTTCGCCCTCAGGCACTTCGTTATAGTGCCAGCTCAAATGATTGATAGTCTCATTCCGTTTAAACGATAATGTAAAACGCCGGCCTTGTTGTATAGTATTGAAAAAGTCTTTGGTAATATTGGTGATCACATTCTGAAACGAGTCGATATAAATCACCGCGCCTTTAATGAGGTTTTTTTCCACAACCGGCTGCAGGTTCATTTTCATCTCGATAGTTGCCAAGGGCAGTCCTATTTCGGTTAGCGCTCCGCCCTGCGCCAGGTGACACGCAGCTTTTACAAAAATATCAGCCAGCGGAAAATGCAGAAATTTAAGGTCCTGCATTATATTTATCTCTACTATTTCGTCGGGTTCTTTATCAAACATCAGCGAGAAGATGCCGTTGTCGGCCCCTACAAAATAATGATTTTTATATTTCAGCGCCAGGTACTTGGTATCAGCATTAAAAAGTGTATCGATGCCTATGAGATGAACCGTTGCATCCGGAAAGTAATAAAAACTGTTTTTTAAAATGAAAGCCGCCTGCTGTATGTTGTAAGCCGCTACGCTGTTAGTAATATCAACAATATTAACGCCCGGCAGCAATTTTAAAATACTTCCTTTAAGCGCAGCCTGATAAATATCTTTATCGCCAAGGTCAGTAGTTAAAGTTATTATTGCCATTAATTTTTTAAATATTTATTACTAATCTTGTGCAAGCATTAGGTGCTACAAATATTCAATTTTTAATTCATAAAAATCTGCAACTAAAAATCAATTTGTATTGAACGAACTTAAATTGTCAATTGAACAAATCAACCCTGCCGTGTTGTGGGGACCTAACAACGATCATTTCGAGATCATAAAAAAGCAATATCCAAAGCTTAAAATGGTGGCCCGCGGCAATGAAGTTAAGATACTTGGCGACGAACATGAGCTAACCATTTTCAAGGAAAAATTCGAACACCTGTTGCAACACGTCGAGAAATTTGAGAACCTGAATATAACCGATCTGGAGAGAATACTCGGATCAAAGGCTTCGGATACGCAATCGGCCGACCCAAGCGCGGATAAGTTTGCCAGCGGCGAGGTTATAGTATTTGGCCCTAACGGCTTAATGGTTAAGGCACGCACGGCCAACCAGCGCCGCATGGTTGATTGTATCAACAAAAGCGATATACTTTTTGCAATAGGGCCCGCCGGTACCGGTAAAACTTATACTGCGGTAGCATTAGCGGTGAGAGCGCTCAAAAACAAGGAAATAAAACGTATTATTTTAACAAGGCCCGCAGTGGAAGCGGGGGAGAACCTTGGTTTTTTACCGGGTGACCTGAAAGAAAAAATTGACCCGTATTTACGCCCTTTGTACGATGCGCTGGATGATATGATCCCCGCGGAAAAACTGAAACTTTACCTGGAGAATCGTACGATCGAGATTGCGCCGCTTGCGTTTATGCGCGGGCGTACCCTGGATAATTGTTTTGTAATATTGGACGAGGCGCAAAATGCCACCGATATGCAGCTGAAAATGTTTTTAACACGTATGGGGCCATCCGCTAAATTTATTGTTACCGGTGACGTTACCCAAATAGATCTACCCAAAAAACAACAATCAGGCTTGCATACGGCTTTACGTATTTTAACAGATATTAAAGGAATTGAAATTGTTTATCTTAGCGGTGAAGACGTAGTACGGCACAAATTGGTGCGGAAGATTCTGGAAGCTTACGGGGATATACAGTAGTTTAGTGATTAGTGAACGGTGATTAGAGATCAGTTGATGATTGATAAGCCGCTAGGAAACGAAAATAATTAGTAATATAAGTCGAAGACGTTAGATATTGACGAGATAGGTTTTCCCTAATCTCTGGTCTCTAATCTCGAACCTCTTAAATAATGAATTCAATAAAAGAAACAAATTTCAACTTTCCCGGTCAAACCAGCTTTTACAAAGGCAAGGTTCGGGATGTATATACTATTGATGATAGGTACCTGGTAATGGTCGTTTCGGACAGGATCTCAGCTTTTGATGTGGTACTTCCGGAAGCTATACCTTACAAAGGGCAGGTGCTGAACCAAATTGCAGCCAAATTTCTAAAGGCTACAAGCGATATTGTTCCGAACTGGGTAGTTAGCGTTCCTGACCCGAGTGTAACTATAGGTCGCATATGTGAACCTTTTAAAGTTGAGATGGTTATTCGCGGTTATCTTGCGGGGCACGCCGCCCGCGAATACATGGCAGGAAGGCGACAGGTTTGCGGTGTAAGCTTACCCAAAGGCCTTAAAGAAAATGATAAGTTACCTGAACCCGTTATAACCCCTACAACGAAGGCGTCGGTTGGGCATGATGAAGATATATCCCGCGAGCAGATATTGGCACAGAACATTGTTTCTGCCGCCGACTACGAGCAACTGGAAGAATATACAAGGGCGCTATTCAAACGCGGAACCGAAATAGCCGAAAAACAAGGTTTAATTTTAGTGGATACCAAATATGAGTTTGGTAAAGCCGATGGAACGATTTACTTGATTGACGAGATACATACGCCCGATTCATCCAGGTATTTTTACAGCGATGGTTATGCCGACCGACAGGTAAGCGGCGAGCCTCAAAAACAACTTTCGAAAGAATTTGTCAGGAAATGGTTAATTGAAAATGGCTTCCAGGGAAAGGATGGGCAGGTGGTGCCATTAATGACAAAAGAGATCGTTCAATCCATCTCAGAGCGGTATATTGAGCTTTATGAGCAGATTACGGGTGAAAAATTTGTGAAGCCAATAACCGAAAATGTACTGGATAGGGTTGAAAAAGCAATAAATAATGCACTTACTGTACTCTAATTTTTTATTTGTAATTAAAATAATTATATCTTTAGCTTTTAATTAGTACCGAAAATGAAATTTACTGTTGATAAACACGAAAAATATATTTTGTTGAAGCTTAATGAATCAAAGTTAAATTCATTAATTACCCCTCAGCTTAAGTCTGAACTTATCCTGATCAACACCGAGGGGCAACGGAATATAATTTTTGACCTTTCTCAGGTAAAGTTTGCCGATTCTTCCGGATTGAGCAGCTTGCTTGTTGGCCATCGTTTATGTAAAAATGCTTCGGGAAGCTTTATCCTTACAGGCTTAAATGAGGCTGTTGCCCGTTTGATCACTATTTCTCAGCTTGACAGCGTACTTTCTATTGTCCCCACTTCTGAAGAAGCCATTGACTTGGTATTCATGGAAGAAATAGAAAAAGAATTAAAAAAAGAAGCAAAATAAGCCCCCTTATTGTTCTCCAGGTATGAAATTCGAAGTAACGATACTTGGAAGCAGTTCTGCAACCCCCATATTTAATAGAAATCCAACATCACAAGCGCTTAATGTTAACGAGCGCTTATATTTAATTGATTGCGGAGAAGGCACCCAGCAACAAATGCTGCGTTTTGATGTTAAAGCCAGTCGCATCGACGATATTTTTATCAGCCATCTGCACGGCGATCATTACCTCGGCCTTATTGGCCTGTTATCATCAATGCATCTTAACGGCCGCAAAAAGGAGTTAACACTTTACTGCCCGCCACACCTTAAAGAAATTATTGATCTTCAGTTTAAATATTCCGAAACCATTCTCCAATACCCATTGGAATTTAAGTTTACCAACACACAGCGCGGAGAAGTGATATTAGATAACCAGGATGTAACCGTTGAAAGTATTCCGCTTGATCACGGAATTGCCTGTACGGGTTTTTTATTCAGGGAAAAGAAAAGGCAGCGAAAGTTATTAAAAGAAAAAATTGAAAACCTCCAAATCCCGGTAGCTCATTTTTCCGCTTTGAAGAAAGGCGCTGACTATGTTGCCGAAAATGGAACTGTTTATAAAAATGAAACGCTAACAATCGATTCGGATGAGCCAAGAACTTACGTTTATTGCTCAGACACATCGTTTAGTGAAACTTATTTCCATCAGATAAGTGATGCTACCATGTTATATCACGAAGCTACCTTTTTGCATAATATGCTCGATAGGGCAAATGAAACCCATCACACCACCGCTTTACAGGCGGCAGAAGTGGCATTGCGAACAAATGCAAAAAAACTATTGATCGGGCATTTCTCTGCCAGATATAAAACCCTTACCGAATTATTAGATGAAGCCCGCAGCGTTTTCCCGGCAACGGAACTGGCTATTGAAGGACGGACGTTTAATATTGGAGATTAGTGTTTAGAGATTAGTTAAAACTAACACGAAGGCCTTCTGACTAAACTAATCTCCAGTCTCTAACCGCTAATAACTAACAACTACTCTTTATCCTTTTTTCCTCCAAAAACCGAGAAGCTAACATAACGTTTTGGGTGTGCCTTAAAATCAATAAGCAAGTTATTTAAACTGGCCGAGGCAGCGTTTAAGTTGTTGTACATCTTATCGTCGTTAAGTAATAAGCCAAGTGTACCCTTGTTAGAGTTTATATTTGCAATGGTAGCCTGTAAGTCGGCCATGGCTTTGTTGGCGTTATCGAGCGTTTGTTTAATATTTGAGTTGGCTATGTCGCCGCTTACTTTCTCAAAATTGGCGCTGATGGTTGTTAAATGGGCCGTGCTATTTTTTAGATTGGCCGACACAGTTTCTGTATTTGCCATTATATTATTGATGTGATCAGATTGGCTGCCTATAAGTGCATCAATTTTTTTGGTGGTACCTTCCAGCGTTTGCAGGGAGTTAGCAATGCTGGTAAATCCCCGGTCAACGTTTTTCTGAAAAGTGGGATTGAGTATTTTGTTTACTGATGAAAGCATCGAATCTAATTTTGCGATTAAATTTTCTGCTTTCGTCTGAATCGGTTGCAAACTTTCGGCGAGCGTGCCTGCAACATCCGACTTTAAGGTATCTTTGTCGCCCGCATAGGTATTGCTGTTTCCGTATTCGAATACGATTGCTTTACCTCCCAACAGATCGGTGCTGGCCAATTTTGCTAATGTGTTGGATGGCACCTTATACTGTTCTTCAACTTTGAATTCCACGAGTGTCCGTCCGTCGGGCTGCAGTTTCATTTTTGATACGCGCCCTATTTGAAAGCCATTTACCAACACCGGTTTTGAAACGGTAAGGCCATCTACACTCCTATAAACCGCATAAAATTTATTGGAGCCAGAAAAAACATCATCACCCCTTAAAAAGCTATAACCCAATATGAGTATAGTAATTGCAACAGCTGTAAGCGCGCCTATTTTTGTTTCGTTTGATATTGTCATAAGTTAGATTGATAGTTATACTTCAGATATGAGGCGCAAAATTGCAATATGTATATTTCAAATACTTCATATCCCGATTATGGTGAAACGCCTTCTATTTCGGATTTGTAATTTTTTATAGCCCGCACTATCGACGCCACAATTTCATTTTGCCCGTCTTCCGAATTAAGATACGCTTCATCATCGGGATTATTGATATATCCTGTTTCAATAAGTACCGCTGGCATAGCGCTGTGGCAAAGCACCAATATACCCTGCTCCCTGATGCCATCACTATGCCTTCCATCCGTTTCAGTGAATTCAGTGTTAAGTAATTCAGCAAGATGAATGCTTTGTTTGCGATATTTTCGTTTGTATTCGTTCATCAGGATAATGGACCCCGGATCATTTGGATCAGGATTGGTATTCATTTCCGAATCACCTTCTATTAAATTTTCCTTAATAGCTTTCTCTTCCTCTTTGGTACGCCAGGCGCCATAAACTAATAACAACACGCCCTTGCCAGACCGATCCGCAATTTCTGTGGTCTTGTAAATGGGCTTATGATGACTATGGCCAACCACTTCGCGAACGCGCCTGCCAGGAAGTGAATTGCAATGCAGCGAAATAAACAGGTCACCTTTGTTTTCATTGGCGATATCTGCTCTCTTTTGCCACGAAACATCGTCGTCCGAGTTGCGGGTAAGCACAACCTTTACATCTGTTAAGTCTTTTTCTATTGCCTTTTGCAATTTAAAGGCTATAGCAAGCGTTACATTTCTCTCTAAGGAATAGGAACCTGATGCTCCGGGAGAAAAGTGGCCTGCACCTGAATGCTGACCACCATGACCGGCATCAACAATTATAGTTTTGATTTTATAATTGTTAGCGCTAACGGAGTCTTTTTTTAAAGGATTACCTGCTGCTAATAAAAAACACGGTGAAAATGAAACTAATACCAATAAACCACAAATCAATCTATTCAATGCCCTATTTTTCATTATTTTTGAACGCTGTTAACTATATCTGCAAAAATACTATTCATAATCAATTTTGAAATTCATAAGCCTAATTTTTCTGCTTGAAATTATTTTATTGGCAAATGTAACAGCCGCTTCTCGAAAAAGCAGTAATAAAAGCTACAGGCCTATTGCAGATACTATTATTAAACTCGACTCCGTTAAGGATCAGAAATTTATTAAAGGTAAAAAATCTAAGGCAAATCAGCGAACTAAAAATAAAGGCGCTAAAACTGATACCACACAAAAAAACGACGGGCAAATTCAGTCGGAAGTAACTACCCATGCTGAAGACTCAATAAAATACTCTGCTGATCACCAAATAGTTTACTTGTTTGGCAAAGCCCGTGTAACTTATGAGGACTTTGAACTGGATGCAGATTATATAAGGGTTGATAAAAAAAATAACCTGCTTTTTGCAAAGGGAAGCATTGATCCTGTTACCAAACGCTATGTTGGCCGGCCCATATCTAAACAAAAAAATGACAAGCCTATTTCGTCTGATTCATTGCTATTTAATTATAAATCTAAAAAAGGAAAGCTTTATAATCCCGCCTCAGATCAGGACGGGGACTATTTCTCCGGCGGGCAGGCAAAAAAGCTAAATGAAAATGAAGTCGCTTATCGAAATGTTATATTCAGCACTTGTGATCTTCCATATCCCGATACACATTTCGGTATTGTTATTACCCGTGGTATTGCTGAGAAAAACCGGATTATATCCGGCCCCGCTTACCTCGAGATCGAGGGCGTCCCACTTCCATTTGCTATACCATTTGGCTTTTTTCCAAAGCCGGACACACGGGCATCGGGCGTCATTCTGCCTACTTTTGGCGAAGATCAAAAGTTGGGGTTTTATCTTCGTGGTTTTGGTTATTATTTCGGCATAAATGACTATATGGACCTTACCACAACGGGAACTGTATATTCCAAAGGCTCGTATGAATTAAATGCCAATGTAAATTATCTAAAACGCTATAAATACCGTGGAAATATATCTCTGAGCTATGGATCGCATAACTATGGCCTTGATGGCGACCCGCCGACGAAAGATTTTGCAATAAACTGGACACATAGTCAGGATCCAAATGCCAACCCGGGAAGTACTTTCAGTGCGTCGGTGGATGCTACATCGTCAACATATTATCAAAACGATCCCTCCGCCAGTAACTATAACCTGGCTGCGTTAACCCACAATAATTCGCAATCAAGTATAAATTACAGTAGGACCTGGGCTGGGACAATCCCGCTTAATTTAAGCGTTGGCCTTTCACTGAGCCAGGATCTGTCTACAAAAACTATATCACAGCTACAATTGCCTACGCTTAGCCTTTCAATGTCCTCCCTCAGTCCATTTGATTCAAAAGATAGGGTCGGCGAACAAAAGTGGTATCAAAAAATAACTATAAGTTATAGTTTACAAGCATCAAATGAAGTTGATAATATACTGGAATCCGATTTGTTTAAAGGGAGCACACTGGCAAAAAATCTGCAAACGCATATTACACACAATATTCCTATAGGGTTGAGCTTAAATGTGTTTAAATATTTTCAATTCAGCAGCAGCGTAAACTATACTGAACACTGGTATCTTCAAACGCTCCGTAAAAGTTTCGGCCGTGGAAGTATTTCGGGCCAGGATACCACTATTATTGATACTGTGAATGGGTTTAAACGGGCGGGAGCTTATAATTTAAGTACTGGTATATCCACAAAGGTTTACAGTATTGTGAATTTTAAAAAAGGAGACCTGTTGGCTATAAGGCATGTTATGACGCCTTCTATTGCTTTTAGCTACACGCCCGACTTTTCCAGCCCGGGCTACGGTTATTACAAAACAATAGTGAGCAATGCAGTTATACCATACCCGTATTCCAGCCAGTTGTATTCTATTTTTCCGGATGGGTTTCCATCTGCCGGAAAAAGCGCCGGCCTGAATTTTAGTATCGATAATACCATAGAGGCAAAAGTTAAACCCAAAGCTACGGACACATCCGGTAAACCAAAAATTATACCCATTCTGCAGGGATTGTCTTTTTCAACTTTTTACAATTTTGCGGCAGATTCGATGAAGCTTTCGCCAATTTCATTTTCTGCTCATACGGCAATTTTGAATCAAAAGGTAAACCTAACTTTTTTTGGCGTGCTTGATCCCTACGTAAACCAAATATTAGATACGATTTCAAATGGCCAGATACAAAAATTTACCCGCCGGATTAATAAGTATACATTCCAGGAAGGAAAGCTCCCAACGCTCACTTCTTTCAGTTTTTCGGCGAGCGGCAGTTTAAACCCTGCAACATTTCATCCAAGCCCGGCGCTTATGCCCGGCTACAACGTGCAAAATGTTAACCCGCAACAGGCTCAAAAGCTCGCTTTTATTAACAGCGACCCAAGCGCTTACGTTGATTTTAATGTACCATGGAACCTTACATTTAATTACAGTTTTAATTACCAGAATAGCATAATAAGAACCAGTATAACCAATACCATGATGCTTAACGGCGACGTTAACCTCACAGCAAAGTGGAAAATTCAATACAGTACCAACTACGATATCAGGGCGCACAAATTCGCGGTGAGTTCCTTTACTATTTATCGCGATTTGCATTGCTGGGACTTGAATATGCAATGGGTGCCTTTTGGGCTTTATAAATCATACAATATTACTTTAAAGGTAAAAGCCGCAATTTTGCAGGATCTGAAACTCAGCAAAAGAAGCGATTACACCAGCAATCCATCTTTCAATCAATAACATGCTTGCAGAAATAATTACTATAGGGGATGAAATTCTTATCGGTCAGATAGTTGACACCAATTCGGCATGGATAGCCCGTGAGCTTAATAATATTGGTATCCGCGTAAAGCAAATTTCCTCAATATCAGACGACAGGCAGCATATTGTTACGGCATTGACAGAAGCAGCAGTTAGGGCAGATGTTATTATAATAACAGGGGGCTTGGGTCCTACTAAAGACGATATTACCAAGAGAACACTGGCTGAATACTTTGGTGCGGGACTTGTAGAAAATAAGGAAGCCCTGGCTAACGTTAC